>NZ_KV796779.1:65393-126696 GCF_001809235.1 Corynebacterium sp. HMSC072A04
ACGCCCAATCTACGCCAGGAAACAAGACTCCATCACAGCACATCTCAACATTGTCATCGCCGCGCTAGCCGTGGCCCACCTGATGGAGACCCGCAGTGGTCAATCCATCAAACGCCTGGTGAGAACACTCAAGAAATACCGCAGCTTTCAACTCGTCATTGGCGGCGAAACCATCCACGCCGCCGTACCACTCCCGCCCGATATCACCGCCACCATCCAAGCAATCACCGGCCGCGAACTTCCGCACTAAATTGGCCTAAGTCAGGGCTCGCTCAATGAGCTGACAATCATGCTGGCCGGCGCCCAGCTGGGCATTACCGCCGCGACCTTCGTCCTGGGTGCCGTGACCAAGCCGTGGGTCCATCACCTGTTGATGACGCCACTGGAGGCCCTTGGCCTGCCGCTGGGCGTTGCTGACGTCGTTTCCTTCCTGCTGGCCCTTTTCGTCGTGACCTTCCTGCACCTGGTCATCGGTGAGATGGCGCCGAAGTCTTGGGCCATTGCTCACCCGGAGACCGCCCTCCAGCTCATCGCGGTGCCCGCCCGCGGCTTCATCTGGCTCTTCCGCCCACTATTGATCTGGATCAACAAGATGGCCAACAAGCTGGTAACGATGACCGGCGAGGAGCCCGTCGACCGCGCTGGTGCGGCCGGCTACGACGCGGAGACCCTGCGCCACCTAGTCGAGCACTCGCGCCTGACGGGCACGCTTGACGACGACTCCGCGAACCAGATCACCGGCGTCATCGAGCTGGAAGCCTCCACCGCGGCCCAGTTGGCCCGCGAGCACGGCTCGGAAATCCTGCCGCTATCCTCCGATGCCACGGTGGCCGAACTCCACGACTTGGTGGTACGCAAGTCCATCATGCGCGTGCTGGTCTACCCGCGTACCTCGCGCATCCCCCGCATCGTCCATGTGCGCGACACCCTGTTGGCGGACCCGGAAACTCCGGTGCTGGATTTCTCCCGCCCCGCACTGGCGGTGGGCTCCTCCTCCACCGTGCAGAAGACTCTGGACCAGATGCGCGCCCGCAACGAGCAGCTCGTCGTCGTGGGCAAGCCCACCAAGGACAAGACGGTGTGGATCCTCACCTGGGATGACATCATGGGCCAGCTGTGGCCGCAGATTACGGAGCAGCTGGACCAGGCCGTGCCGGCGTCGAAGAACCCGGGGGTCTAGCGCTTACGCGCTAAACGGGGGAACACGAAGCTAAGCGTGACACGGAAAGCTAGGCGTGGCACACGAAGCTAGACGTGACACGCTAACAGCGAAAAGCGCCACCGAGAGAGGGAATCTCGGTGGCGCTTTTCTTAGGTAATCCTTGTGTGTTGGCAACAAGGAAGTCTGTGATGCGGCGACTAGGCAGTCGTGGCGGCCTTCTTCTGACGCTTGGCGCGCACACGGGCAACAACGGCGTCGATACGCGCGCGCTCCTCCAGGAAGGGCGGCGGGTTATGCCCGCGCATGGTGCGCACGAAGGCGGGGTGTGCCTCAACGACGGTGTGGCGCCAGGCCTGCACTGCAATGAGCGCGGACTCGCCGGCGCGCTTGTACAGGTTCGGCAGGGAGACCACATCGAGGTTGCGGGCCACGGCGTCGGTTTGCGCCAGCACGTACTCAACCAGCTCGCGCAGGTAGGCGGCCACCGCGGCGGTGCGGCCGCGCAGGGTTTCTGCCAGCTCCGAAACCACAACGGGCGGGCCGGAGATGGGCAGGCCCTCAGCGAGCGCGCGGGCGGTAAGCTGCTTCGGTTCCTCAACGTCGTTGTCGCCGGAGGAGGCAGCCGAGATGGTGCCGGACTTCAGCCCGGAGACCAGCGCGTGGCGCAGGCCGATGAGTTCGCCGACACAACGCCCGGAATCCACGCGGGCGTCCTCGACGATGTCCCCCAGCTCAGCCAAGCAGTCGAGGGAGAGTTCATCATCCCAGTCCTCGATGGCCTCGATGAGGTGCTCAATGTAGTCAACGACTTCGTCGCCGATGTTATAGATTTCTTGGGTCAGCTCACGGTGGCGCAGCTCGGCTGCGATTTTGTGCATAGGCTGCCCTTTCCGCGAGAACCTCTAGTTGAGGTTTAGAGTTTTTCTGACCCCGCTGACTCTATTAGAGATTCTCCCGTGGGTCTGCGCGACACTCCGAAGGAATTCACAGACTCCATCCAGCCTTATTTCTTGCCGGCGTAGAGGCGCTCAATGTCCGCTGCGTAGCGCTGCGCCACGACATAGCGCTTCACCTTCATCGTGGGGGTGAGTTCGTTGCTTTCCTCGGTGAGGTCCTGGTCGAGGATGACGAACTTCTTAATGCCCTCGGCGTGGGAGACCGTAGCGTTGACCTGGTTGATGGCGTCCTGAATATCCGCGCGCAGTGCCGGATCAGCAGCTACCTCACGCATGCCCTTGGTCGCGGAAATGTTGTGATCGGCCTTCCAGCGCTTGAGCGCGTCCTCATCGAGGGTGAGCAAGACGCCGATGAAGGGTTTGCCGTCGCCGACCACCATGGCCTGGGAAATCAGCGGGTGGGAGCGCAGGATATCTTCCATCGGCCCCGGCGAGACGTTCTTGCCGCCGGCGGTGACGATGAGGTCCTTCTTGCGGCCGGTGATAACGAGCTTGCCGTCCTCATCGATTTCACCCAGGTCGCCGGTGTTGTACCAGCCGTCCTGCAGGGAGTTCTCGGTGGCTTCCTCGTTCTGCCAGTAGCCCTTGAAGACGATATCTCCCTTGATCATGATTTCGCCGTCGTCGTTAATGCGCAGCGTCGTTCCACCCAGCGGCGGGCCGACGGTACCGATGGACTGGTCCACGAAGTCCACGGCGGCAGCCGCTGCGGTCTCCGTCAGGCCATAGCCCTCGTAGATGGTCACGCCGATGCCGCGGTACCAGTGCAGCAAGTCCTGCGAGATGGCCGAACCACCGGAGATGCAGTACTTGACCTCGCCGCCCATCGCCTGGCGGATGGCGGAATAGACCAGCTTGTCAAAGGCCTTGTGCTTGGCCTTGAGGACTCGGTTAGGCCCCTCCGGAGTATCCAGCGCCTTGGAGTATTCGATGGCGACCTTTTCAGCTTGGTCGAAGATTGCACCCTTGAATGCGGAGGAGGCGTGGGCCTTCGCGGACGCGCCGTTGCGTACCTTCTCAAACACGCGCGGCACGCCGAGGATCAGGTTCGGGCGGGAGCGCGCGAATTCGATGGTGATGGTGCCGAAATCGGACCAGTGGTTCTGGGAGGCACCGCCGATGGTGACCGCCAGTGACACCGCGCGGCTAAAGACGTGTGCCAAAGGCAGGAAGGTCAAAACGTGCGCACCCGGCACGGCGATGGCACCAATGGGGTTGGTCAGCAGGCCGCGCGCCTCTGCCAGCCAATTGCGGTGGGTCAGCATGCAGCCCTTGGGGCGACCGGTGGTGCCAGAGGTGTAGACCAGCGAGGCGACGTCATCGGTGTTCGTGGCTTCGATGCGCTGGTCGACGGTGTCGTCGCTGATGTCGCGTCCCTCAAACTTCAGCGTATCGATGGCCGAAGAGTTAATCTCTAGCACGCGGCGCAGCTGGGAGGGCGAGCCGTGCAGCTGCGGGGTGCCATCCTCCTGCAGCTTCAGGTGCTTAACCAGCTCGGAGTGCTCGCGGGTTTCCGTAATGGCGAGGATCGCGCCGGAATCCTCAATGATCCACTGGACCTGTGACATCGATGAAGACGGGTACACCGGAACGGAGATAGCACCGGCGGCCCAGATGGCATAGTCCAACAGGGACCACTCGTAGCGGGTGGTAGAAATAAGAGCCACGCGGTCTCCCTGCTCCACGCCGAAAGCGATGAGGCCCTTGGCCACCGCGTAGACCTCTTCCACGAACTCTTTGGCGGTGACGTTGACCCACTCGTAGTTCGCGGGGCGGGTAAACAGCACGCCATGTGGGCGGGCGTGTGCCGTAGCCATCATGGCGGTAAGGCAGGTCTCCCCGTCTTTGATCTCGAACTCCGCTTTCGTATGCGCTTCATTCAAAGTCACAGTTGTGTCCTTTCCCACAAAAATTAAATTCCAGCCCACTCTACCAACCGGATTTCTCCCGCGCGCAGGGAGGGCGTGGCACAATTGGGGGATGTGACTACCCGTGATCTGCTTCAAGAACTTGCCCAACGCCACGGCGTGGCCTGCGAGTACACCGCCCAGAACGGACAGCCCGTGTACGTCAGCGAGGAAACAATTACCTATACGCTGCGCGCACTCGGCGTCTCTATCTCCGACCGTCCGGACGATGAGGAGCTAACCCAAGCCCTGTTCGAGGATTATCTCGAGCGCGCCTCCCGCCCGCTGCCGCCGTGCGTGGTGGCCCGCGAGGGTGCCGAAAAGTCTTTCGTCGTCCACGTCCACGACGGCGACCCCGTCACCGTCACCATCGAGCTGGAAAACGGCGAGACGCGGCCGACTTACCAGGATCCGAACAACGCCCCGGCTGCCGACGTCGCCGGAACCATGTGGGGCGAGGCCAGCTTCCACGTCCCCGGTGACCTGCCCTTAGGTTTCCACAAGCTGCACTTATCCTCGCCCGGCATCGGCGAACACGAATGCCCGCTCATCGTCGTGCCGAACCATCTGAGCACAGCAGATCGCTTCCTCGAGCGCCCCGCCGCGGGCGCGATGGCGCAGTTGTATTCGGTGCGCTCCGAGAAGTCCTGGGGCATGGGCGATTTCGGAGATCTAGCCGAGCTCGCGGAGGTACTGGCTCCGGATTATGACTTCCTCCTTATCAACCCGCTGCACGCGGGCGAGCCAATCCCGCCTGTGGAGGATTCGCCCTACCTGCCCACCACGCGGCGTTTCATCAACCCGATTTACATCCGCATCGAGGATATTCCGGAGCTGAAACAGCTCAGCCCGGAGCTTCAGGAGGACGTCGCCGAGCTCGCCGCCGAGTTCCGCGAGCGCAACCGGTCTGCCGAAGAGATCGACCGCGATTCCATCTTCGAGGCCAAGCTGCAGGTGCTGCAGGAGCTCTTCAACCAGGGAATGACCCCGGAGCGCCGCACCGCCTTCAGCGAGTACCAGCGCCGCGAGGGCCGCGGCCTGCGCAATTTCGCGCTGTGGTGTGCAGAGACTGAACTCTCGCGCCACAGTGGTCGCCGCCACGCGCTGAGCCTCGACGTCAACGACTTAGCCGAGTTCTATTCCTGGCTGCAGTTCCTCTGCGATGAGCAGCTGGATGCCGCCCAGCGCCGCGCGCTCGACGCCGGCATGAGCATCGGGCTTATCACCGATATGGCCGTGGGCATCCACCCCGCTGGTGCCGATGCTGTCAACCTCTCCGAGTACCTGGCTCCCCAGTGCTCGGTGGGTGCTCCGCCGGATGACTATAACCAGCAGGGCCAGGACTGGTCGCAGCCGCCGTGGCACCCGGTCCGTCTGGCAGAAGCCGGCTACGAGCCGTGGCGCGATTTGCTGCGCACGATGCTGGGCAACGCCGGCGGTCTGCGCGTCGACCACGTGCTGGGCCTTTTCCGCCTGTACTGGATCCCGCGCCAGTCCACCCCACTCAACGGCACCTACGTGACCTATGACTGGGAAGCCATGCTCGGCATCCTCGCGCTCGAGGCCGAACGCGCCGGCGCGGTCCTCGTCGGCGAGGACCTGGGCACCCTGGAACCCTGGGTCCAGAATGCCCTGCAGGACATGGGAGTACTTGGCACCACGATCATCTGGTTTGAGCACGCCAATGAAGGCCCCACCCCGCGCCCGCAGGATCAGTACCGCCACATGGCGATGTCCTCGGTGGGCACGCACGATCTGCCGCCAACGCTCGCCTTCCTGCGCGGCGATCACATCGCACTGCGCGCCCGCCTGGGTCTGCTGACCCGCCCGGTGGCGGAAGAAGAGGCCGAGGACCGCGCGTGGCAGGAAGAGGTCAAGGATAATCTGCAGGCCTATGGCATGTTGGACAATCGCGAGAACGAAGAGGACGTGCTGGTTGCCCTGCACCGCTATGTTGCGGGAACTCCCTCGGCACTGACGGTGACCAACGTGGTGGATATGGTCGGTGACGTGCGCGCACAGAACCAACCGGGCACGACGAAGGACCAGTACCCCAACTGGTGTATCCCGCTGTGCAATACCGCCGGCGAGCCAGTCCTCTTGGAGGATCTACCGAAGCAGGAGCTCTACCAGCGCCTCGCCCAAGCCGCCAAGAGGCCAGGGGACGAACGCTAAAGCGTCGTCCCTTTAAAGGACGACGCCCACCACTGCCACCACGACGATGAGCGCGATCATCAGCCACAGGGTCACGCTCACTCGGGATTTAGGCAGTGCCCGCTTGCGGTGGACGTGTTCGGAGCGCTCGGGGTCCCACAGGCCTTCGCGGTGATCATCGGGAGTCATGGTTCTTCATCCTAGTCACGGGCACAAGCCACGAATACACCCGGTCGATTGCCCACATCAGGAGCCACCCCATGACGGTTGCGGCCGGCACCGCCGTGACGGCGAGCACCGCCATTTGCACCCACACCGGCGCCTGCACGAGCCATTCCATGCCCTCAGGGTAGCCTGTTGTGCATGAGCCGTGCACCTTTCACCGTCACCTGCCCCGCGGGCACCATCACCGGCTACCTCGATGAGGACGTGGCCCATTTCCATTCCATCGAGTACTCCCACATCCCCGGGGATTTTGAGAACCCCGAACCCGCACCGCCACGTGACCAGGATGCGCGCACCCCTCACCCGGAGAAGATCGCGCTGACCATCACCGCCCCCGCGCCCGGCAACCGCGCGACGTCCCTGGCGCCGACGTTGGTCTATATCCACGGCGGCCGCTACGAGCACGGCTCCCACGAGGATCCCCGCGCGGAGGGCACGCCGACCGCGCAGGCGGGCATCGTCCACGTGCAACTCGGTTATCGTGTGGGTCTGCCGGGGCTTGCCCGTTTTCGTGATGACGAGCCCGACCGCTACCGCGCCATCGAGGACCTGCAGTTGGGCTTGGAATGGATCCAGAACAACATCGAGGCATTCGGCGGCGATCCCACCAACGTCACCATCTTGGGCCAGTCCGCCGGCGCCAACGCCGTACTGTGGCTGTGCCGGCGCGACCACTACCGAGGGGCGTTTCGGCGAGCGCTAGCTCTGTCCCCGGGCTTTCCGCGCGAAACCTTCGAGGAGCGCAGCGCCACTCTGCGCCAGGTGATGAAGAAGCCCATCACGCGTTCCTCCCTGGCGGCGATGAGCCAGGAGGAGCTCGCCGCCGGCTACGCCAAGTTCCGCAAGAAGTACAGCCTCGATATGGCGCTGGGCCCCACCCCGCTGGAGTGTGGGCAGCTTGCCGACGTCCCCCTCATCCTCGCCAGCACCCGCGACGAGTTCTACAACATCCCAGCCACGCAGAAGGTCGACCGCTCCCCTTTCCGTGCCCTCATCCTGCGCTATGCGGCGCCGCGCTTCGGCTTTCCCCGCAACGGTTTCACACCCTGGTATCAGGTGGCGCAGCACATGGACAAGGACCGCCCGATGGGCCGAATGGTGGGCGATTCCATCATCCGCCGGTGGGCGGCCGAAGTGGCGGAGAAGGCTCCGGGGAAGACCTGGATGGTGGAATTTACCCGATCCTCGGGCCCGGCCCTGCACTGCGAGGAGCTGCGTCCGCTCTTCGGCAGGACGCCGCTGGCCCAGTGGCTGCAGGACTTTGTGCGCACAGGCGAGCCCGGATTCGAGGCCTACCGCCCGGAGCACGCAATCTGGGAGTACAACCTGGATAACGACGAGCATCGCGTGGCGTATTCCAGCTTGGATTATATTTCGGCGGCCTTTGCTCAGGACGGAAGCTTGCTCTAGGCCAGAAGGGCCGCGCGCAGCGGCTCGTGGGTCAGCTCCTCCACCATCCACGGGCTAAAGGCAAAAGGTGTGGCGTCGACGGCAGCGAGCACATCGCGCACCGGCGCCCACTCGAAGGAGTCGACCTCCTCCGGGTTGGGCGTCGGATCGTCTTCGGTCTCGAAGAGGTAGACCGGGCAGATTTCATTCTCCACCACGCCGGAGGAATCCACCGCGCGGTAAGCAAAGTCCGGCAACACCAAACGCGGCGTACCGGTCAGCCCAAGCTCGAAGCGGCCGCGGCGCACGACGGCGTCGGCAGTCGGCTCATCCGGGCCCGGGTGCCCACAGAAGGAATTGGTCCACACGCCGGGCCAGGTCAGCTTGGACAGGGCGCGGCGGGTCAGCAGCAGCTGGCCATCGCGTACCACCCACGCGGAAAAGGCAAAATGCAGCGGGGTATCTGCGGTGTGTACGGCGGCCTTGTCAGCGGTGCCGGCGGGCTTGCCCTCCGGCGAGGCTAGAACGACGAGTTCCGTCATAGATTGAGGTCTCCTACATAGCGCACGTTGCCGATGCTAAAGCGCGCGTTCCAGAGGTTGCCTGGGGCAACGTTATAGACATATTGAAGGTTGGTGGACGCACCGGCGCCCAGCGGGTGATCCAAGCCCGGCGCGGCCAGGTCCACGTTGACCTCCGGGTCATAAGGGACGGGATCCACGGTGGCCCAGCCGCCGTTGCCGTCAGCGCGCTCGAGGGTGGGTTCCGCAAGGGCGTCGGCAGGCAGGGGCACCTCGTTGAGGTTGTGAATCTTCACCGTCAGCACCGTTCCACCGCCGCCGGAGTACAGCCCCTGGAGCTCGAACTCCACGTTGAGCCCCTCATCTTTGACGGGTGCCGCCAGGTTGGAGGTGACCTCATGAGCATCTACATCCTTGGCCTCAAAGGTCGGCGGCTCCGAGCTAGACACCACGATGTTGTCCTGCGGGCCCACGTCCGGCGGCTGGAGGATGCTGCAGCCTGACAAGGCAGCCAGGCACAGCGGGGCGCACGCTAGGGGGAGGTATTTCTTCACCGCGGATCCTTTTCCATCACGACTTCGGTTTCTCCCCTACCTTAGTCGACAGGTTGGATATTCCTATTAAGGGCGTAACATCGGCCGGCGATGAACTCTATTCTCCGCATCGTCCGCAGCGCATCCGCCCTGTGGCCGTTTTATCTTGGCGTCCTTATCACCGCGTCAGTCACCGCGATTCTGTCGCTGCTGACCCCGTTTATCCTCCGCGAAGCCACCGACACCGTCGTCGCAGGCGGCCCGCTGCGCACCATCCTGTGGTGGGTCGTGGCGCTCTTTGTGGCGGATGCGCTGGGCAACGTGGTGAAGAATATCGGCGGCTATATCGGCGATGTCATGGTCGCACGCCTGCGCCAGATTCTTTCGACGCGCTACTTTGCCAAGCTGCTCTCTGTGCCGCAGGGTTATTACGACAACCAGGTCACCGGCACCATCATCGCGCGCTTGGACCGCTCGATTGCGAATATCACGCAGTTCCTGCAGTCCTTCTCCAATAACTTCTTCGTCATGCTCATCCAGGCGGCAGCGGTGCTGGTCATCACCGCGGTGTACTACTGGCCGCTGGCCATCCTGCTGGCAGCGCTCTTCCCTATCTACATGTGGCTAACCGCACTGACCTCGGAGCGCTGGCAGGGGTTTGAGGCCATCAAGAATGAGAACATCGACGTGGCCAACGGGCGCTTCGCGGAGGTCATCGGCCAAGTAAAGGTGACTAAGTCCTTCGTCGCTGAGGCCCGCGAGTTGGCCTCCTTCGGTTCGCGCTACCGCACGGTGGTGGATACCACGAAGCCGCAGTCGCGCTGGTGGCATTCCATGGATACCGCCCGTGGCGCGGCCATGGCGCTGATCTTCTTAGGCATCTATGGCCTGATCTTCTGGCGCACCTTGGAGGGCCATTTCTCCATCGGTGACATGGTCATGCTCCTGCAGCTGGTAAACATGGCTAAGCAGCCGGTGTTCATGATGAGCTGGATCGTGGATGTCAGCCAGCGCGCCATCGCCGGCTCCAAGGACTACTTCAAGGTCATGGAGGAAGTCCCGGAGCCCACGGTCAACCCGCAGCTGGTCGCCGCCGCTGAAACCTCCGACGTGCCGGAGCTCGACCTCACCCCGGCCGAGCCGCTGCGCCCGACCGAAGGCCCAGTCTTCGCCTTCGAGGACGTGTCCTTCTCCTATGAATCGGATAAGCCGGTCGTCGCCGATATCACCTTCGCCGCCCAAGAGGGCCACAAGGTGGCACTCGTCGGCGAGTCCGGCGGCGGCAAGTCCACCTTGGTCAACCTCCTGTTGGGCCTCTACCAGCCCACGGAGGGAAAACTGACGGTACTGGGCCACGACACTGCGGAACTTACTGCGGAGCGCCTGCGCGCCTCAGTCGGCGTGGTCTTCCAAGAGTCCTATCTGTTCTCCGGCACCATCAAGGAAAACATCGCCTATGGCAAGCCGGGGGCGACGGTGGAGGAGATCGTGGGCGTCGCCAAGCGTGCCAATGCACACGACTTCATCGAGGAATTCCCCGATGGCTACGACACCGTCATCGGCGAGCGCGGCCTTAAGCTCTCCGGCGGGCAGAAGCAACGCGTGGCCGTGGCGCGCGCCATGCTGAAAGACGCCCCCATCCTCGTCCTCGACGAGGCCACCTCGGCGCTGGACACCAAGGCCGAGCGTGCCGTGCAGGCTGGTCTGGATGAGCTCATGAAGGACCGCACCACGCTCATCATCGCGCACCGCCTGTCCACCATCGCGGACGTGGACACCATCATCACCCTGGACCGCGGCCGCATCTCCGAGATCGGCTCGCCGGCGGAGCTGGCGCAGTCGGGCGGCATCTACGCTGAGCTGCTGCGCCTGACCCAATCCGCCTCCGCCGCCGACCGGCAGCGATTGAAAAAATACGGATTCGTCCAAGCCACCGACGAGTAAGGTGGGACGCATGCGTTTCCCTAGCCTGAAAGAACTCTCCGCCCGCGGCACCCGCAAGTGGACCGTCTATGACGAAGACGTCATCCCGCTGTGGATCGCCGAATCAGACTTCCTCACCGCGCCGGCGGTCAAGGAGGCCATCCAGGAGGCGGTCGACGCCGAATCCTTCGGCTACACCCCAGCGCCCAAGGCCTCCGAGCTCAACGCGGCAATAGCAAATTTCTACGAATCGCGCTACGGCTGGCGCCCAGAACACGTCTTCTGGATCGGGGATGTGGTGCGCGGCTTGTTGCTCGGCGTGCAGTACTTTACTGAGGGCGCGGTGGCCGTGCCGGTTCCCTCCTACCCGCCGCTGCTGGAGCTGCCGGAGACCGTGGGGCGCGAGAAGATTGAAACCTCGCTGGAGCTAGAGGATATCGAGCGCGCCTTTAAGGCCGGCGCCGGCTCCATCCTGCTCTCCCACCCCTATAACCCGCTGGGCATCGTCTTTGATGAAGAGTGGCTGCGGGGTCTGGTGGAACTGGCGGAGAAGTACGATGCCCGCATCCTCTCCGATGAGATCCACGCCCCGCTGGTCTACGAAGGCCGCCACATCCCGCTCGGCGCTTTGTCCGACCGCGTTATTACCGTCACCGCCACGTCCAAAGCATGGAATACCGCAGGGCTAAAGTGCGCGCAGGTGATCTTCTCCAACACCGCGGACGTCGAGCGCTGGAACTCGCTGACCGGCGTAGCCAAGGACGGCACCGGCACGCTCGGCATCTTGGCGGCAGAGGCCGCCTACCGCCACGGCAGCGAGTTCCTTGACGAGGAAATCGAGTATCTGAAGAAGACCCGCGACTGGCTGGTGGAGGAGCTGCCCAAGCGCGTGCCTGGCCTCAAGACTTCCCACCCGCAGGCCACCTACCTGCTGTGGTTGGACTTTAGCGAGACCGCCATTGGGGATGACCCGAAGCCCGCGGCCTGGGTGCGTGAGCACGCCAAGGTAGCCCTCAACGAGGGTGTCACCTTCGGTACGGGCGGCGAGCATCATGCCCGTCTTAATTTCGCAACCTCACGCGAGCTGCTGGAAGAGGCGCTCGACCGGCTGGAGAAAGCATTTAGCTAAAATTTACATCTCATGTCATGGGCATTATCCTTAGAAAAATGTCCATAAATGACGTTCAGGCCCCCGCCCAGTCCGCTTCGAAGACGAGCTCGCCCATCGGCATCGTGATCGTTGCCTCCCTCATGCTCTTCTCCATGTTCTTCGGAGCGGGCAACCTCATCTTCCCGCCGGAGGTCGGTGTCTCCTCCGGCACCAACTTCTGGCCGGCCACCTTGGGCTTCCTCGCTGCTGGCGTGGCACTGCCGGTCTTGGCGGTGATCGCGGTGGCCATTTCCGGTCAATCCGTGCGAGACATCGGAAACCACGGCGGCAAGATCTTCGGCGTGGCCTTCTCCGTCATCGCCTACCTGGCCATCGGTGCCTTCTACGCCCTGCCGCGCACCGGCGCGGTCTCCATGGAGACTGCGATTACCCCGCTGCTCGGGTGGGAGGGCACCTTTGCCAACGGTGCCTTCAACGTCGTCTTCTTCCTCATCGCTTTGGCCCTGGCCTGGCGCCCGAATGACATCATCGACACCCTAGGAAAGTTCCTGACCCCGGCACTGGTCATCCTGCTCGCCGTCCTCATCACCCTCGCTACCGTGGCGAATCCCCGCGTTCCCGGCACCCCGACTGAGGAGTACGCTTCCGCGCCCTTCGTCACGGGTCTCTTTGAGGGCTACAACACCATGGACGCCATCGCGGGCCTGGCTTTCTCCATCGTCATCGTGACCTCGCTGCGTTCCAAGGGCTTCTCCACCGACCGGGCGCTGCTGCGCGGAACCATCACTTCCACCGTCATCGCCGGCGCGCTGCTCGCCGCTATTTATCTGGGCCTGGCGTGGATCGGCCAAACCATGCCGAACGGTGCATCCTACGATTCCGGCGCCGCCTTGCTTGCCGACGCCTCCAATCTCACCATGGGCAACGTCGGCCAGGCCGTCTTCTCCGCCATCGTCATCCTGGCGTGCATGACCACCGCCGTGGGCCTGATTTCCGCCACCTCGGAGTTCTTCGCCATGCTGGTACCGAAGACCACCTACCACTTCTGGGCTTGCTTGTTTACCGCACTGTCCATCGCCTTCGCCTTCCAGGGTCTGGACACGGTGCTTGCCATCGCGGTGCCCTTCATCGTGTTCTTGTACCCGCCGGCTATCTCGTTGATCGCGCTGACGCTTCTGCAGCCGGCGGTCAAAAAGAGGGTCACCTTCTACTGGGGCTTCCGCTTGGCGCTGTGGGTCTCCGTCCTGTGGTCCGCCGCCACTTCCTTCGGCGCCCCGCTCAGCTTCTCCCCTGGTCAAGACGTTGGCCTGGGCTGGGTAATTCCCACGCTCCTCGCATTTGCCATCGGGGTTATCATCGACGTTGTATCTACATCCTCGTCGAAGAAAAGTGAGTAGTCCATGACGCCTCGCGCGGCTCTATCCATCCTCGATTTCTGCACCATTTATGAGGGGGAGACTCCTTCTCAGTCCATGGCTAGGTCGGTCGAACTAGCGCAACAGGCGGAGGCCTTGGGCTTTAAGCGCATGTGGTACACCGAGCACCACAACATGCCCTCCATTTCCTCGTCCTCCCCGGCGGTGCTCATCGCCCACATCGGTGCGAAGACCGAGCGCATTCGCCTCGGTGCTGGTGGCATCATGCTGCCGAACCACGCGCCTTATGTTATCGCTGAACAATTCGGAACCCTCGCCGAGCTCTACCCCGGCCGCATCGACTTAGGCTTGGGCCGCGCACCCGGCACCGATATGAAGACCTTGGGCCGCGCCCTGCGCCGCGATAGAAACGCCGCCGAGCGCTTCCCCGAGGACGTCAAGGAGCTGCAGGGCTACCTTTCCGGCAAATCTCTCGTCCCCGGTGTGCAGGCTATCCCCGGCCACGGCACGAACGTGCCGATTTACATCCTGGGCTCCTCGCTTTTCGGTGCCTCGCTGGCCGCCAAGTTCGGGCTGCCTTATGCCTTCGCCTCGCACTTCGCCCCGCAGCACCTGGAAGCCGCCACGGCCTATTACCGCGAGAATTACCAGCCTTCCGAAGCCCACCCCGAGCCCTATGTCATCGCCGGCGTCAACGTCACCGCGGGGGATGACGCAGAAGAGGAATTCGAGAAGGTCTGCTTCCGCCGCGTGAAGGCCTTCGTCAGCCGCGGCAAGCAGCTCAGCGACGCCGACGTCGCCCGCATCATCGATTCCCCGCAGGGCCAGCAGATCATCAGCATGCTGCAGTACTCCGCCGTTGGCAATGTAGAGCACGTGCGCGAGTACCTCACCGACTTCCAGAAGTTGGCTCAGGCGGACGAACTCATGATTTCCCTGCAATCCACAAGCCACAAGGCCGCGTTGGGTAACATGAGTAACCTGGCGCGCGCGTGGCAATTGTAGGCGTACGCGCATCGTTGCCCGTCACAGCGTTTTACATAGAGGAGGATCCCGGTGGCCCTTCGCGGTACTCAGCAGCACAGCATTATCGCTGACTACCTGCGCAACCTCATTCGCAGCAAGAAGCTTTCTCCTGGCGATTTCCTGCCCAGCGAGGCCGAGCTCTGCGAGCAATTCTCCTCTTCCCGCGGCCCCGTGCGCCAAGCCGTCGCAGCTTTGCGCTCGGAAGGGCTCATCTCCTCCGGCCGCGGCCGCCGCTCCGTCGTCCTCGGCCGTTTTACCTCGGAGTCCTTCGATTCCATTTACTCCGTGACGCACTGGCTGCGCGAGCGCGGCTTCGAGCCCGGCGCGTCCACGTTATGGCTGGGTCGCTGCCCTGCTTCCGAGCAGGAAGCCGAGTTCCTGCGGGTAGAAACCGGCTCCCCCGTTATCTTTGTGCACCGCGTGCGCAGCGCCAACGGCATGCCCATCGCCATCGAGCGCATGTTCTTCCCACTGGACGTGGGCAGCCAGATCCTCAGCTTCGATGCCGACAATGAGTCCATCCACGATCACCTGCGCAAGCAGGGCGTGGACTTCGACAGCGTCAACCGCGAGCTCTCCCTCGCCTCCGCCAGCGAGGAAGATGCGCGCTCCCTCAACGTCGAACCCGGCACCCCGCTGTGGCGCCTCCACTTAGACATTTCGGATCACTCCGGGCATCCCGTCGAGTGCACCGAAATCCTGTACCTCGGGGACCGAATGACGCTTGGTATGACGAACGTGCGCGGCACCACGTCCCCGCTCGAGGTCAAGCTGTCGGAAGGATGATGAGGGCCTGGATTGGTGCGCTGGGGGTGGTCGTGGGGGCGTCGTTAAGCGCGTGTTCTGCTGGCTCCACAGCAGTGGTTGATTCTGATTCCGCCGCGCTGACGCTGGCCACCACAACGCCGGCGACCTCTCTGGATTTCACCACCGTCGGCGGCGCCGCCATCCCGGCAGCACTCATGAGCAACGTCTACGAAACCCTGGTGCGCATCTCCCCGGAGGGAGAGATTGTCCCCGGGCTCGCCGAATCCTGGGAGGTCGAGTCCACGCGCTACATCTTCCACCTGCGTGAGGCTTCCTTCTCCAACGGCGAGGCTTTCACCGCGCACACCGCCGCGTGGTCCATCAACGCGGTGAAAACGGAGTGGACGAACGGCATTAGCGCCCAGATGGACGTGGTGGAATCCGCCACGGCTGTCGACGATCACACGCTCCTCGTCACGCTTCACCGCCCCTCCGCTGGGTGGTTATGGTCCATGGGCACCGCTATTGGCGCGATGCGCACCCCCACCGAAGCGGTGGGCACCGGCCCTTTCGCCGTCGCGGGCTTCTCCCCCAACGAATACATCGCGCTGCGCGCCCGCCCAGACTACTGGGGCACCCCAGCGGAAGAAGACATCACCATCCGCTACTTCCCGGATTCCCTCACCGCGGTTAACGCGCTGCGCTCCGGTGGGGTGGATGCGGTATGGGGTGTGCAGAACCCCGAGCTGCTCGACACCCTCGATGACTCCATCGCAACCGCAGTCGGCACCACGAACGGCGAGGTGCTGCTGTCCATGAACAACCAAGCAGCGCCTTTCGACGATCCCCGCGTGCGCCAAGCGGTCGCCTACGGCATCGACCGCCACGCGGCCAACGAGATCCTCTGGGAAGGCCGCGCGCAGGACACTGGCGGAGCACCCGTCCCGCCGACTGACCCCTGGTTTAGCGGGAAGGACTACTACCCCTTCGACCCTGCGCGCGCCCGCGCGCTGATGGAGGAGGCTGGGGCGGTGGGCACGCCGCTCACACTCACGGTGCCAAGCCTGCCCTATGCGCAAACGCTCTCCGAGTTCCTCTACTCCCAGCTGGAGGAGATGGGCTTTGAGGTCACGCTAGAAACCGCAGAGTTCCCCGCGGTGTGGCTGAGCCAGGTGATGGGGGCCAAGGACTATCAGATGTCGCTCGTCGCGCACGTCGAGCCGCGCGATATCCCCACCATCTTTGGCAACCCGGACTATTACCTCGGCTACGATTCGCCGCAGGCCCGCACGCTGTTGGAGCAGGATGACATGACAGGGGCCGTCGACCAGATCATGGAGGACATGCCCGCTCTGACGCTGATGAATATGCCCAATATCGTGCTCTACCGCGAGGGCCTGACCGGCCTGCAGCCGAACCAAATCACCGATGCCATTGAATTGCGAGAGGTGCGATGAGAATACTGCGCTTCCTCGGCACCATGTGGGCCGCCTCCATCATTATCTTCCTGCTCATGCGGGCCGTGCCCGGCAACCCGGCGCGCGTGGCTTTGGGCGTCAACGCTACGAACGAGGCCGTGGAGAAGCTGGCCCATTCCATGGGCTTGGACCGCCCGCTCCTGGTTCAATACCTGGAGTGGATGAAGGGCTTGTTGACCGGCAACTTCGGCATCTCCCTGTCCTCGCAGCAGGACATCACTCCGCTGGTGATTGACCGCGCGCAGGTTACGCTGCTGCTCATCGGGCTGGCCATCGCCCTCGCCCTAGCCGGGGCTATCCCCATGGGCATTTTGCTCGCCCGCTTTCGCCTCCCTGTTCTCAATGCGGCCACGCAGCTGGGCATCGCGGTGCCGAGCTTCCTGGTCGGTATCCTGCTCGTTGCGGTCTTCTCCGTGCACCTGGGCTGGCTGCCGGCGAATGGCTGGCAGCTGCCGCGCGAGGGCTTAAGCCACCTCGTCCTGCCGGTCATCTCGTTAGCACTGGTGCAAGGAGCAATGCTCACGCGCTACGTGCGCGCCACCCTCCGCGAGGAAATGGACAAGGACTATATCCGCACCGCTCGCTCCCTGGGTGAATCCCGGACCGGGGCGCTGATCCGCCACGGCCTGCGCAATGCCGCCCTGCCGGTGCTCACAGTCACCGGCGTGCAGCTGAGCACCTTGGTGGTGGGCGCGGTGGTCATCGAGAACGTCTTCGTCATCCCGGGTCTGGGCTCCATGCTTCTCGACGCCGTCTCCACCCGCGACCTCACCACCATCCAGACCCTCATCATGGTCTTCGTGACCTTCACGCTGACCGTCAACCTGCTCACGGACCTGGCCTACCGGGTCATCGACCCACGGCTGAAGGAGGCTAGATGAAACCCGGTTATATTCTGGTGGGGCTGACCGTCCTATTCGCCCTGGTCTCCCTGGTGTGGACGCCCTATGACCCGAACCTCATCTCCCCCGACCGCCTGGCCGGCCCCAGCCTGGAGCACCTCATGGGCACCGACCGCTTCGGGCGCGATACCTTCTCCCGCATCCTCGCCGGCGCCCAGATCACTGTGCTGGTGGGCGTGGTGGCGGTGGCCATCGCTGCGCTCATCGGGGTGCCGCTGGGTATCATCGCCGGGATGCGCGGTGGTGGCTTCATCATGGCGGCCACCGACCTGCTACTCGCCTTCCCGGCGCTGCTGCTGGCCATCGTCGCCGGCGCGGTGTGGGGCTCGTCGACGCTCACGGCGACCATCGCCATCGGCATCGCCGGCATCCCTTCCTTCATCCGGGTCACGCGCTCCGGCACGCTGCAGATTATGACGCAGGACTATATCGCGGCCGCCCGCATCTCACGCGTGCCGCCGGCGCTCATCGCGTGGCGCCACGTCCTACCCAACCTCGGCGGCATCGTGGCTATCCAGGCCTCCGTCTACTTTGCTCTCGCCGTCCTCGCCGAGGCCGGCCTGTCCTACCTCGGCCTGGGCACTGCCCCGCCAACCGCCTCGTGGGGACGCATGCTGCACGACGCCCAGCCCCTCCTGGCCACCCACCCCCTCCAGGCGCTGTGGCCAGGGCTGGCCATCGCCGGCACCGTCCTCGGATTCAACCTGCTAGGAAGCCATGCTGACCGTCACTGATCTGCGCGTGGGCCCTGTCGGCCCCATCTCCTTTTCCATCGCACCCGGCGAACGCGTCGGTCTCATCGGCGATTCCGGCAGCGGCAAGTCCCTCACCGCCCTAGCCATCATGGGGCTGTTGCCCGACCACCTGCAGGCCACCGGCTCCATCCACTTCAACGGCCAGGAGCTGCTAGGCATGCGCGACCGCGACCTGCGCAAGCTGCCACTGGCCATGGTCTTCCAAGAACCCATGACCGCGCTCGACCCGCTGATGAAGGTGCCCGGCTTCAACCGCTTCCCGCACCAGCTTTCCGGCGGGCAGCGCCAGCGCGCGCTCATCGAGATGGCCATGGCCCGCCACCCCAAGCTGCTCATCTGCGATGAGCCAACCACCGCCCTGGATCCCTTCACCCAGGAGGAGATCCTCTCCACCATCGTGGATGCCGCGGATAAGGAGGATACGGCGCTGCTGTTTATTAGCCATGACCGGGACGTCGTCAAGCGCGTGTGCGACCGCGTCGTGCGCATCGGCGAGCTCACCACTCCCGACCTCACCCCGCCGCCCATGCCCACCCTGGGCGACCCCGTCATCGAGCTGCAGAACGTGACCAAGGCCTACCACGGGGTGACCGCGCTGGACGACGTCTCCCTCACCGTCCGCGAGGGCGAGCGCCTCGGCATCGTCGGCGGTTCCGGCTCCGGCAAATCCACGCTGCTCAAGCTGCTCACGGGGCTGGCGGAGCCGACGTCGGGGACGGTGGCGGTGAAGAAGCGTGTGCACATGGTCTTCCAAGACCCTAAGGGCTCGCTCAACCCGCGCATGCCTATCTGGAAGATCGTGGCCGAGGGCGGCGGGACGCGCGAAGAAGCCGAGGCGGTGCTGCGGGAGGTCGGCATCGACGGCTTCGAGCGCTATCCCCGGGACTTCTCCGGCGGGCAGCGCCAACGCATCTCGCTGGCGCGCGCCGTGGTGGGCAAGCCAGAGATTCTGCTGGCGGACGAGGCCGTCTCGGCCCTGGATGCCACCTCGCGGGCCCAGGTCCTCGAGCTTCTACAGCGCGTAACGAAGGACATGACGCTGGTTTTCGTCTCCCACGACATTGACGTCGTGCGGCACTTATGCCCCACGGTGGCGGTGCTACAGGACGGCCGGCTCGTGGATCGCGGCGAAACGAGTAAGGTGTTCTCCCGATATGGAACACCCACTGCCGCAACGTCCTAATGCACTTCAGCTCTTTACCGCCTTTAACACCTCCGCGCGCCGCTGGCCCGGTGCCCTGCGCGCGGCGTTGGCGATCATTATCCCCGGCGGGATCGCTGTAGCGACGGGCCACCCGGATGCGGTACTGCTCATTTCGGCGGGCGCGTTCTCCGTCATTTATGGCGAGGGGCACCCCTACCGCACGCGACGCCGCGTGATCCTCACCGCTGGCGGGCTGCTCACGCTGGCGGCCACGGCTGGTTCCCTCGTCGGCGTGCATGGGCTGGCGCTGTCCGCGGTGTTTACGGTGGTGCTGGCGACGACCGGCGCGTTCGTGCAGAATGCGCTGCGGCTGCCGCCGCCGGGTTCCTTCTTCATCGTGATGGTGGCCGGCGGCTCCACGATGCTGCGCGGGGTCTCGCCCTGGGAGGTGGCCGCATGGAGCCTGGCCGGCGTGGCGGCGGGCTATGTGCTGGGCATGCTGCCGCGTTTCCGGGATCCGCACGGCCCGGAGACCCGCGCGGTGGCCGCGTTGGAGAAGGCCGCCGATGCCTTCGTGAACTCCGATAGCGATTTCCTGGCTCGCCACCACCAGGCGCAGTCCGCGATTTCCACGGCTTGGCAAGCGCTTGCCGACGCCGGCGTCATCCGCGGCGGTCGCATCCGCCACCCCGCCCAAGCGGAGCTGGTGCACCGCGCGCTGGCCGCGCAGCAGCGCATCGTGGCGCACCACAAGCAGGTCGGCGGCAACTCGGATGAGCTGTCTGATTCCCCCACCTACGTGGACCCGGACCGCACCACCATCCCGCACACCAAGCCGACGATGCGCTACCGCTTCTACCGCGCCGCGGTGGGCAATTCCCACGCGGTG
Organism: Corynebacterium sp. HMSC072A04; assembly: GCF_001809235.1. Taxonomy (NCBI): domain Bacteria; kingdom Bacillati; phylum Actinomycetota; class Actinomycetes; order Mycobacteriales; family Corynebacteriaceae; genus Corynebacterium; species Corynebacterium sp. HMSC072A04. The sequence continues at coordinate 85,592 of NZ_KV796779.1, forward strand.
GTAACAGCGGAAAAGATCGCGCTCGGTGGCCTGGCCACCGCGTTCATTGGCATGGCGCTGGGGCTCAACCGCCCGGACTGGGGCGCGGTCTCGGTGCTCCTGCTCTTGCAGTGGGGGCCGGACCGGGTTCCGGGAACGATTCGCGGTGTGCAACGTATGCTGGGCTCCGTCTTAGGAGTGTGCGTCTTTGCGCTCATTGCGTCCTTCAGCCCGCACGGCTGGGGGTTGGTGCTCGCGCTGGCCTTCTGCCAGTTCTGCGCAGAGATTCTGGTGGTGAAGAACTACGCCTTGTGCGTCATCTTCTCCACGCCGCTCGCTTTGCTCATGGGCAACTCTTCGGAGCACATGGCCCACACCATCGGCTCGCGCATGGCGGAGATTGGACTCTCCGTGGTCGTGGCGATGCTCTTCCTGTGGCTGTGGAAGCCGCGCGCCCAGCTGACCAACCACTACCGCCTGCAAACGCGCTGCTTCGAGGCGATGGCCGCCCTGCTCGGCGCGCTACTCATCAAGACCCCCGAGGAAGCGCTGGCACAGCGGCGCGACCTGCACTACGAGCTGCTCTCGGAACGGCGTAGCATCCAGTCGCTGGCGACCAACCACTCCGATATCAGCGAGTTCTGGGAGCGCCACACCGCCTTGCAACCGGCCGGCTACTTCCTCTTAGATTTCTGCGTGGTCAATCCGCTCTCGCAGCCCAGCCGCGCGGAATTGGACACGCTCATCGAGAAAATCACCGCAGCGGAAATGCGTCAATGATCTCGTAGCGGGGCCCACCGCCGCGCCCCTCTCCCAAGAAGGATTGGACGAGGTTGATTTCCGTAACCTCGAACTCGGGGCCGCGGTAGACGCTCAGTGCGTGCACCGCATCCGGGATGAGCCACGGATCACGCGTCCGCCTCCCCACTCGGGCCAGCGTGAGATGCGGGCGCGATGGCTCAAGCATGAGGTGTTTGACCTGCCCTTTGACGCCTGCCCACAGCACCTGCTTCTCAAAAGACCCAGCGCCGCTCAGGCTCAGCGTGAGTGGGGACGCCTCAATGCCGCGCAGCGCCTCGCGGACCTCCACTGCGTCATTGGGCTGTTCCCCGAAAAAGTCGAGGGTGATGTGCCAGTTATCCGGGTCCGTCCACCGCAACCCGTTGTCCTTGAGCGGGCGCACAGCCCGTACGAGGTGCTCACGGGCCTCCGCGGAGGGAAAGAGGGCGCTGAAAAGGCGAATCATTTCACCGACAGCAAAAGGTTCGGATCGAGTACGTGTTCCTCCACGAGTTCGAAGAGAGCGAAGGCTTCCTCCAGCTCACGGACATTCTCATCAAAATTAGGCAGCGACATGGCATTCCAATCGACGCAGAAATAAGTGTCTTCATCCTAGCTCACAACACTGTCATTTCGCGCACCTGCGATAATGGTCACCATGAACTCTCGACAAGCCACCGGTCCCCCAGTAGGCATCTATCCCCACGACATGCACCCGGGCTTGGTCCCTGGCATCGGCGTGGAGGACCAACGCAACGCTTTCGCCCTCGACAAAATCACCTTTTTCAGCACCGCTACCTTCGTCGTAGCCTTCATCGTGTGGGGCATTAGCTCGCCAGAATCCGTCTCGGCCGCATCCTCCTCCGCCTTTTCCTGGGCCATCACGAACGCCGGGTGGCTGCTCAACATCACCATGATGATGGCCGTAGCCACCATGCTCTACATCGGCTGCTCCCGTCTAGGTCGCATCAAGCTCGGGACCGATGACGAAGAGCCTGAGTTCGGCTGGTTTAGCTGGGTCGCCATGATGTTTGGCGCCGGCATCGGCGTCGGCATCTTCTTCTACGGCCCGTCAGAGCCGCTGTCGCACTATCTCACCCCGCCGCCCCACACCGTCGACGGCAACAGCGTCGAGGCCCTGCACCAGGCCATGGCCCAGGCGCACTACCACTGGGGAATCTCGCCCTGGGCAGCCTATGCCCTCGTCGGCGGCGCCATCGCCTATTCCTCCTACCGCCGCGGACGCGTCCCTCTGGTGTCCTCGATTTTCAAGCCGCTGTTCGGCTCCCGCGATACCGACGGCCCGCTGGGCAAGCTTATCGACGTCCTCGCCCTCGTCGCCACGCTCTTCGGCACCGCCGCCACACTGGGTCTTTCCGCCATCCAGATCGGCCAAGGCGTCTCCATCATCCGCGGTGCCGGCCCGCTGACCAACTCCGTGCTCATCGTGATCATTGCGGTCCTGGGCTGCGGTTTCATCATCTCGGCGGTCTCGGGTGTCTCCCGCGGCGTGCGCTATCTCTCCAATTTCAACATCACGGTGACACTCGGCTTGGTCATCTTTGTCTTCTTCACCGGTCCGACCTTGCTCCTGCTCAATCTCGTGCCCTCCGGCATCGTGACCTACATCGACCAGCTTTTGCCGATGATGGCCAAAGGCCTGTCCTGGGGCGATGAAACCGTCGAGTTCCAGTCCTACTGGACTGCGTTCTACTGGGCGTGGTGGATCGCCTGGACGCCGTTCGTCGGCATGTTCGTGGCCCGTATCTCCCGTGGCCGCACGCTGCGCGAATTCACGGCCGTGACCGTCTTCGCCCCTTCCCTCATCCTCATCCTGGCCTTCACCATCTTCGGCGGCACGGCCATTACCTTCCAGCGCGAAGAACTACCCAACTTTGATGGCTCCGCCTCCGGCGAGCAGGTTCTTTTCGCCATGTTCGACAACCTGCCGCTGAGCAGCATCACGCCTTTCATTTTGATCCTGGTGCTGGCGGTCTTCTTCATCACCTCTGCGGATTCCGCATCGGTCATCATGGGAACCATGTCCTCCAAGGGCAATCCCGCCCCGAACAAGATCATCGTTATCTTCTGGGGCCTGTGCATGATGGGCATCGCTGTTGTCATGCTTCTGACCGGTGGTGAGGACGTGCTCACAGGCCTGCAGAACCTGACAATCCTCTCAGCGCTACCTTTCTGCATCGTGCTGCTCGTCATGATGGTGGCCTTCATCAAGGACCTGCGCTCCGACCCGGTATTCATCCGCCGCGCCTACGCGCGTGCCGCGGTGGAAAACGCCGTCGTGCGCGGCATCGAGGAGCACGGCGATGATTTCGAGATCACCGTCGAGCACGCCGACGAGGGCCGCGGTGCCGGCTCCGACTTCGACTCCTCAGCGCACCGCTACACAGACTGGTACCAGCGCACCGATGAAAAGGGCGAGAATGTAGACTACGACTTCGACACCGATACCTGGGCCGATGGCTACGACCCGAACTCTGAGCAGAAGGAGACCTAAGTGGGCATCCCCGACGATGTCGTCCTCGACGGCTACACGCTTATCGAACAGCACGAAGTGGACCACGAGTTCCTCATCAATGGCTCGCCGCTCGCCGTGGATACGCCTCTGCTTTTCGCACTCACGATTGTTGGTGTTCTCCTCGTGGCGGCCAGCTTCTTCCTGCGCAGGCCGGTCCGCATCATCGCCGGGCTCTTGGGCGCGATCCTGACGCTGACCAAGCTGTGGTGGATGCCCATCGCACTGGCCCAACAGTTCAACGACAGCCAGGTCTTTGGCTACACGCTGAAGTACTACCCCCAGTACTGGCCGGCGGCCTCCATCATCGTGGTGGTCATCGCAATCATCGGCATCATTTCCGCCTTCCTCCGCCGAGGCTAGCGCGACTCCAACACCGCAATCGCAATGTGCACGCGGTTGGTGCCGCCGAGCTTGTCCAGGATGTGCTTGATATGGGTCTTCACCGTGGTCACGGAAACGTAGAGCTGTCCGGCAATCTCCTGGTTGTCTAGGCCCTGGGCCACCAGCTCCGCCACCTCGTTTTCGCGCTGGCTTAAGCCCTCCAGTGGGCGGGGCTCAGGCGACTTGGCTGCGGTTGTGGGCGCAGGCTCAGGACGCTTGAGCGCCAGCAAATTCTTCAGCGCCTTCGGGCTCAGCAGCTGCTGTCCTGCGGCCACGGCCCGCACCGCCGAGACCAGTCCTTCCGGCTCGATGGTCTTCAGCAAGAACCCCATCGCGCCGGCGTGTAGCGCATCCACGATGAACTCATCCGTATCAAAAGCGGTGAGCATGACCACCGGAAGGTCTGGCGCGCTCGCGCGCAGCTGTCCGGCCGCCTCGATGCCGTCCATCACGGGCATGCGGATATCCATGAGAACGACATCCGGTTGCAGATCCAGCACGCGGGCCACGCCATCGCGCCCATTGCCGGCCTCGGCCACCACCTCGATGTCTGCTGCGCCTTCCAGGATGAAGCGGATACCGCGCCGCAGTGCCTGCTCGTCATCGACTAACACCACTGAAATCATTACGCGTGTGCCTCCTCCGGTAGCTCGAGGACCCAGGTGAAGGTGGAGGCGTCGTCAAGCACTGTGAAGGTGCCTCCCGCCAGCCGGGCGCGTTCCTCCAGCCCCAACAGGCCATTGCCGCCGCCGGACTTCGGCTGGTGCGCCGCCTTCTTATTCTGCATGGTCACCCGCACCTTATCCTCCTCGTTCTCCACGGTGAGCCTTACCTTCTGCCCCGGCGCGTACTTGCGCGCGTTGGTCAGCCCCTCCTGCACGGCGCGGCCCAGCGTGTGAGCTGCCATCGTGCTAAGCCTATCGATGCTCTCATGCGCGTCCCCTTTCTCATACCGCACCTTCGTCCCCGCCGCCCGTGCGCGCTCGATGTGTTCTTCGATGCTCGCGCGCGGATCCACCCGGTCGTCCACACGCAGCGCCTTGATGACCCCGCGCAGATCCTCCACGGCGGCCTTCGCCTCCGACTGGATGGTGTCTGCCGCCTCGGCGATGTGCTCTGGGTCCGCATCCTTGCGGTAGCTCAGGCCACCCGCGTACACGGAAATAAGGCTGAGCCGATGCGAGAGGGAATCGTGGATATCGCGGGCAATGCGGTTGCGTTCCTCCAAGCGCGCCCTCTCCTCGCGCGAGCGCAACTGGTCCTCATTGAGCTCCGCCAGGCTTACCAACGTGAACTCGCGCTGGCGGCGCTGCGCGCGCACCGAGCCCGTAATCCAAGCGACGACGAGCACGATGATTCCAAAGAACCCGTATCCGAAAACCGACAGGTAGCTCAAGTGCAAGTAGGGCACCGCCATGACGGTCGCATACGAGACCACCAACACCACAGTCCCCGCCAAGGACCACCGCAGTCGGCCGCGCGAGATGAGCGATATCAACACCACCAGCACTGACAGCGACAGTGGGCGAAACCCGCCTAGCGCTAAGACGAGTAGAGCCGCAATCAGCGTCACTGGGTGGCCGGGGTACTCCTCGTGGATGTTGCGCTCGCGCCGCGAGTGGTGCAGGGCAAAGGGCAGCAGAACCCATGTGACAACGGCAAATAGAATCATGAAGGAGGTGACGTATATTTCCCGGTCCGTCACCTCGAAGGTCTCGATCTGAAGGATCCACGTGGCCATATCCGCCACCACGCAGAGCATGATGAGCAGCACCGTGATCCACAATGGTCTCGTCTTTCTCGTCATGGTTGACACGATAACTCTCCCCCAGGGTATGGAAATCCTCCCTGCGGAGGATACCGGCACCCCGGGCGCAGTTCATAACCTAAACCGCATGAGAAGAACACAGACTTTATATGAACTGCTTACCGCCGCCGGGCTGGTGTTCGCCGTTTATGATTTCTCCCAAGGTCCTTTCGTCACTACCAGCGCGCTCGCCGCAGTGTTATATGCGGCTGTCGCAATCGGTCTCACGTTGCTGATTTTGCGCAAGCACCCGGGCATTGCGCACGGGGTGGTGTGGGGCATTGCGGTTTCCAGTGTCGCCGGCCAGCTCAACGAGAACATGAACCACCTCCTCATCCGCACGGTCCCAGACTGGCTGGTCATCGCTGGAATCGCCCCACTCACCGAGGAAGTCCTTAAATTCCTCGGCGTCATCTTCATTTGCACCTGCGTCATCCGGCCCCGCCACTGGGCGGACTACGTCTTCGTCGGCGTGGCCGTGGGCATGGGCTTTAGCGTGAGCGAAAACGCCGTCTACTACGTCAACATGACGTTGGAGAACCTGGATTCTGATCTCAAGGGAACGCTGCTGGCGGTGCTTGTCCGCTTCATCGCGAACCCGCTCATGCACTCATTCTTCACCGGCATCGCAGCATATGGGCTCTCCCGCAGGCAACCGGTGCGTTGGCTGCTTATCGCCATGGCGGTGCACTTCACAGCCAATTTCGGCCCATCTATCTCTACCGCGTTTGAGGACGCCTTCTGGCCCATCTTCCCCACCTTCCTCATCCTCATCTCCCTGTGGGTCGCCACAATTGTCAGCATCGTCAAGCTCCGGAAAATCCTCCCTGCGGAGGATACCGGCGCAAACCCGCAGTTCGTAGGGTCAAAAGCATGAGAAACACACTGATTTATTCCTGCATCGGCGTCCTCGCCGCAGTACCGCTTGCCGACGCCCTCCTCCCCGACCCCACTCCCGACACCACGCCCGTACGCGGTATCCCGGGGCTTGAATGCCCGGAGGATCCGTACGCCTCCTCGCAGACCTGGAACTGCGGTGGTGCGACCATCATTTCTGAGGAAGGCAGCTCCTCCCACGAGGTCGAGACCTACCTGCCGCGGCAGCACCGTTCCTTCATCGGGACGCGCGCGCTCACCGACGCCCCCATCACCACCCAGGCGCCAGAGCTCTACCGCGTCGAGGACGGCGACGGCATCACGCTGGCTCACCCGCACGACAACACCATCTCCTTCCTGTATATCGAGGGCCCGAAGGCAAGTGACTTCGCCGACCGTGTTCAGAAGGAGGAAGCTTGAAGTACCTGTACTATCTGCTAACCCTCGGCGCGCTAGGGGTGACCATTGTTCACTACACTCGCGAGCCCTTCCTACCCGCCAGCGCGCTGACTGCTGTGGTCTTCGCCGCCGTACTCGTCTCCCTCACGCTGTTCTTCCTGCGCCGCTGCCCAGGAATTGCGCACGGCGTAGTGTGGGGCTTTGCTGTCTCCGGGCTCGCGGTGGAGCTCAATACGAACATGACACACCTCCTTGCCCGCTCGGGCCTAGAGTGGCTGGGCGCTGCGGGTTACGCTCCCTTCAACGAGGAAGTGGTGAAATTCCTCGGCGTGATTCTCATTTGCACCTGCGTCATCCGGCCCCGTAGCTGGCTCGACTATGTCTTCGTGGGCGTGGCCGTGGGCATCGGCTTCACTGCGGGTGAGGACGCCACCGCCTTCGCGCGCATGACGGCGGATAACCTCGACTCGGATAGCGCCGGTGTAATCGCGGCAGTGGTTATCCGTCTGGTGTCCAACCCGCTCTCCCACTCGCTATTCACCGGGCTTAGCGCCTATGGCCTATCCCAGAAACAGCCTGTGCGCTGGCTCAGTGCCGCCATCGCGGTGCACGTGACGAACAACCTCTTCCCGTCGCTAAGCACCGCGTTCGACGACGCCATCTGGCCCGTCCTCGCCGGCATGGTCGTCGTGCTCGCCGAGTGGGTAGCCACCATCTGGGGCACTATTGCGCTGCGGAAGAAGGCGGCTGCGCATCCGACCCCGTCCCCTGCACCGGCGCACGCATAGCCTTCGTGGCCGGCGAGGGGTGGGCGTCCTCGGCGGCGAGGCGCTCAAAAGCCACCGCCGCTAGGGCCGCGGCTTGGTCTCCCAGAACCGAATCATCAAAGCGCACCAGCGGCGAGTGGTTCCACTCGCGCATGTGCTCCGGGGTGTGCGGATCCCCCGTACCGAACCACATGAAGGTGCCCGGAACCTGGGATAACACTGCGCCGAAGTCTTCCGAGGCCATCATCGGCGTGTCCATGGTCAGCACGTTTTCCGCACCGAACATCCCCGCCCACAACGACGCCGCGAACTGGTCCTCGCGCGGTGAGGTCTTGGTGGCTGAGTACAGGACCTCAAAGTCCACCTTCGCGGTACAACGGTGCGAGGCCGCCACGGAGCTCGAGACCTCGATGATCATTTGGCGGACGGCGTCGATGTGTTCGTCGCGAAGCACGCGCACCGTCGCGCCCAGCTCCGCCTTGTCCGGGATGACGTTGACCGCACCGTCGCCTGCGCGCAGGTTGGTCACCGTGATGACAATCGGCGAGTTCGCGTCGAAGCGCCGGGTCAGCGCCACCTGCAGCGCCACCTGAATCTCCGCGAGGGCCGCAACGGGATCGATCGCATCGTGCGGGCGCGAGCCATGTCCGCCCTTGCCGTAGACGGTGATTCCCAAGTTGGACGACGAGGCCATCATCGGGCCCGCGATGTGGTGGAAGGTGCCCTTATCCTGCGGGCCGACGTGCAAACCGTAGGCGGCAATGGGGCGGCGGCCGGCGGCGTCGAGCACGCCCTCATCGATCATCGGCTGCGCACCGCCCGGGCCTTCCTCACCCGGCTGGAACATGAAGATGACATCGCCCAACAACTCCTCGCGGTGACGGCACAGCATCTTCACCGCGCCGATCAGCCCCGCCGTGTGCAGGTCGTGGCCACAGGCGTGCATGTTGTTATTCGTCGAGGCAAACGGGCTGCCTGTCTGCTCACGCACGGGAAGGGCGTCCATGTCCGCGCGGAGCAGCACCGACACGGGGCGCTCGCCGCGCTTGCCGCCACGCAGCACCGCGACGACCGAGCTGAGATCGCGTCCCAGCTGAATCTCCAGCGGCAGACCATTAAGAGCTTCGAGCACCTTCTCCTGCGTGCGCGGCAGGTGCAAACCCACCTCCGGGTTCTGGTGCATATCGCGACGGAACTCCTGTAACTCCGGAAGCAGCTCCCGGCCTTCCTCCACGAACACTTGGCTGGCCAACCGCTCCCCCAGCTTGGCCGAAACCATCGGAAGCGGTGGCAATTGCTGACGGTGGCGCGGGGCCATCTTCATGGTGTCATCCTTTCCGAGCATGTGCGCCGAGCATACCGGAATCTGTATTAAGGTAGCCGTTTATGAAGCTCTTCTCCGCGCTGGTGGCCAGCTCCCTGATGTTCACGCCCGGCTCCTCCTACCAATTGTCGAGCCGCGACGAGGCCTCATCGCAGTGGGCCGTCGACACCATGTTCAACGTTATCGACGGTTTGGGCACCTCCTCCCATCTGCTTACCGACGCGTGGTCCACGGAGCAGGAAGAGTACCCGTTCCCGATTAAAGAAATCGACGAGGTCTCCCTCGTTGAGCGGCGTGCCACCGACGAACCTGGCCGTGAGAAGTGGATCATCTCCTCGCCGTCGATGGGGCGCGATATTCCTGTCGACGTCGTCGTGGGCAACGGCGGGCCCGTTGTGTACTTTCTCGAGGGCGTAGACTCCCCGGAGACCTCGAACTGGATCACCAAGGGGCATGTGAAGCGCGTCTTCGGCGAATCCGACGCCAGCATCGTCATCCCCTCGCAGGGAGCCGGATCCATGTGGACCGATTGGAGAGAGGATGACCCGAAGTTGGGGCGCCACAAGTGGGAAACTTTTGTCACCACCGAACTCGCCCCCGTCGTGGAAGCGGAACTCAATCACAACGGCAAGCGCGGGCTCATTGGGTTGTCCATGGGCGCGTCGGGCGCGGTGATGATGGCGAACAACAACCCGGGTTTCTTCAATGGCGTGGCGGGCATTTCCGGCTGCTATTCTACCACCAGCCAGGTGGGCCAGGGCACGGTGGACTTGACGGTGCGTACTAAAGGCGGCGACCCGACGAACATGTGGGGGCCGCGCGGTTCGGAGGATTGGCTGCGCAATGACGTCATGTCCCACCCGGAGGGGCTGCGCGGCACGGCTCTGTACCTAGCCGCGGCCTCGGGCGCGTGGACGGACGAGGAGCTGGCGGCTTATCCCGGAAAGTCCGTCAATGATCGCATCGGGGGCACCCTTTTGGAGGCCGGATCGCGTCGCTGTACGGAGGAATTTTCCGCCGCGCTTGACGACGCCTCAATCCCCCACACCACCGACTATCTCACCGACGGCACCCACGACTGGGTGATGTTTGGCAAGCAATTGCAGCCGGCGTGGGATGCGATTAAACCGGCTCTCTACTAACGTCGACGGCATGTCCCGATTCCGCAGCATTTTCATCCCCGCCGCCATCCTCGTGGCAGGGCTCGTCATTCTTGCGGTGTTCTACGTAGGCCTAAGCCGCCATTACAACTCTCAGGAGCTCCAAGCGCTTATCGAGGGCGCCACTGCCAACGGCCAGGACTATACCGTTGTCATCCACAACGAGTTGACTGGGAGCTATTCGTTTAACGCCGAGTAATTCTGCGTTTCGGTTGCGGGGTGTTGGGGCCTGCCTCGAGGTTCGTGCCCATGGGCAGGAATTAGAAACCTACATCCGCCACCGCATTCGGAGATCGCGCTGGTGGACCAAAGAACCCAGCAAGCCAGAGGACTTGCACGCGAGCAGCTCTGGAGAGGCCTCGATCTGCGGGGCCTCCCATCTCTACCCCTTTTCACTTCCAAAACTAGGGATAGACAGCTAACACCCGATGCGCTATAGTTAACACACTTTCAAGATTGTCGCCTACCTCACATCAGGGCGACATTTTTCGACCACCCTTTGGCTTTCGCACTTTGGAAACGAATTCAGAGCCGGGCCAGTCCCCTTCGGATAGACTCATCTGACATCACGATAATCACGAGTCATTTAAAAATGGATTCCGAATGCAATTTATACGACAAGTCATTACGCAATCTTGGAAACTATCTCCTTGGAGCAACTTTTTAGTCCTCGTCTCCATTGTAATTTCGTCAATTTGTACCGTCATTGCCCCGTACATTCTCGGAAGTGGAGTCAACTCTCTCCTTAATAGTTCAAACAGAGAAGACTTCATTACAATTGGCCTAAAGCTTTCTATAACCTATTCTCTGATTTGGTTTTTAGGAGCATCCTCGAGATACATATTACTTCCAACGTATGGAACGATTGAGCAAAAGCTGCAGTCAGAGCGAATGGCTAGGTCTCTCACCGATAGCATCGATGCCAGCCCTAGCGCACGATCACATGCTGATAACGGAGAGATCTCATTTGCCATTGATAGCGAGGCTTCCGCTTATCGTGACACTTTATCCAGCATCTACCTGTCTATATTGCCGGCAACCATTTCTTTAGCCTCCGGCATTTTCCTAGTCGTTATTGCCAGCACTTGGTTAGAAGGAATAATCCTCACAGCAGCCATTGTGACCTATTGTGTGGTCAGCTATCGGCTAATCCAAAGCCACCAGAACGCCCAGACAAAGTTTTTCAAAGAGAGCATGCGCAGTTTCGGCGTCCTAGGGAATTCTTTGTCCCTCTGGAAAGAAGCGACAGTGTTTTCTACCCAAGCATTTTTGGAATCTCGCTATAGAAAAGATCGAAGCACAGTAGAACGCGCTGGAGTCTATTCCTATACCATGACGCGGCGGCTGTATGTTGCCCAAGGAATCGTTTTAGCAATAACGATTTGCGTTCTCATTATAGCCATTATCCTTCGAACAAATAATGGAGATGCGCAGGCAATCGGATCAATTATTTCGTCTACAGGAATCGCCATTGCAACCATTACGCCTCTTCAATCCGTCGGATTTGGAGTGTCCACACTCGCTGTTTCAGTTTCCCATGCGAGTGAAGCAAGCGAAAAGATTCGCCCAACGGGGTTCGTCGCCGCAACAAGCCAAAACGTGGATTTGTGGAATGAGCAAATACTGCGTTTGTCTGACATGGCAGCTTCGGCACACCAGCGACATGAACAAAGACCAATCTGGGTTCTTGGTCCAAGCGGCTCAGGGAAAACGACGGTTTTGGAAGGGTTCCTAAATCTAAATGAGTATTCGTTACCCTTGCAACAAGAATCTTGTGAGATAAGGGAAAATTCAACGTATGCGCCTCAAAGCGCAAGCCTGTTAAACGCCAACGCCATAGACAACGTTGTTTTTGGCAGATCAATAGCCGTGTGCAAAGCTGACGAGTTACTCACAGCAGTAGGACTACACGAGTTTTCTTCAACGGGCTGCAAGAAGAACTCCGATGTAGCGGGTGAAGACGGTGGGGCATCCGGTGGGGAAAAACAAAGAATCGCCTTGGCACGAGCATTGATCGCTAAGCCTGGGTCAATTGTGGTCCTCGATGAGCCAACCAGTAGCTTAGACAAGAATTCACGGGCATTGGTGTGGGGAATTATTGAAGATCTTGCACGCGAAAAAACGGTCATTGTTTCAACGCACGATGCCTCAGCACCTATTCGTCACGACGATACGGTGCTTCAATTAACCAATGCCAATGAAGCACCTTCATCAAAGCAAAAAGAGCCTCCCAGTGAAGCTTAGTTTCTCTTAATCGCTATCCGTGGACAGCGCCGCCACGAAAGCCTCCTGCGGCACCGACACGGAGCCGATGGACTTCATACGCTTCTTACCCGCCTTCTGCTTCTCCAGCAGCTTGCGCTTACGGGAGATATCGCCGCCGTAGCACTTGGCCAGCACGTCCTTGCGCATCGCGCGGATGTTTTCACGCGCGATGATCTTCGAGCCAATCGCCGCCTGGACGGGAACCTCGAACTGCTGGCGTGGAATGAGCTCCTTGAGCTTCTTCGTCATCTTGTTGCCGTACCACTGCGCGGAATCGCGGTGCACGATGGCGGAGAAGGCATCCACCGGGTCACCGTTGAGGAGGATATCCACCTTCACCAGGTCTGCGAGCTGCTCGCCGGCCTCCTCGTAGTTGAGGGAGGCGTAGCCCTTGGTGCGGGACTTCAACATGTCGAAGAAGTCGAAGATGATCTCACCCAACGGCATGGTGTAGCGCAGCTCCACGCGGTCCTCGGACAGGTAGTCCATGCCACCCATCTGGCCGCGCTTGGACTGGCACAGCTCCATCGTCGAACCGACGAACTCTTCCGGCACGATGATGGTCATCTTCACGATCGGCTCGTAGACCTCACGCAGCTTGCCGCCGGGCCAGTCCGACGGGTTGTGCACCATGGACTCCTCGCCGTCCTCTGCCACCACGCGGTAGGTCACCGACGGTGCCGTGGAAATCAGGTCCAAGCCAAACTCGCGCTCCAGACGGTCGCGCGTGATTTCCATGTGTAGCAGGCCCAGGAATCCGCAGCGGAAGCCGAAGCCGAGGGCGACGGAGGTCTCGGGCTCGAAGGTGAGGGAGGCGTCGTTAAGCTGCAGCTTCTCCAGCGCGTCACGCAGGTCCGGGAAGTCCGCCTGGGAGATCGGGAACAAGCCGGAGTACACCATGGGGTTCGGGTCGGCGTAGCCCTTGAGCGGCTCAGTAGCGCCATTCGACGCCCACGTAATCGTGTCACCGACCTTGGTCTCACGCACGTTCTTCACGCCGGTAATCAGGTAGCCCACCTCACCCGGGCCCAAGCCCTTGCACTTCTGCATGGTGGGGCTGACGATGCCCACCTCCAGCAGCTCGTGGTTGGTACCCGTGGCCATCATGGTGACCTTCTGACGCGGGGTGAGTTTGCCGTCCATCATGCGGATGTAGGTCACCACGCCGCGGTAGGTGTCGTAGACGGAGTCGAAGACCATGGCACGGGCCGGGGCATCCTCGCCGAACTCGGACGTCGGTGCCGGAATGAGCTCCGCCACCTTATCCAGCAGCTCCGGCACGCCCTCGCCGGTCTTGCCGGACACGCGCAGCACCTCTTCCGGCTCGCAGCCGATGATGTGGGCAATCTCCAGGGCGTACTTCTCCGGGTCGGCCGCGGGCAGGTCGATCTTGTTCAGGACCGGGATGATCTCCAGGTCATTTTCCATGGCCAGGTAAAGGTTGGCCAGGGTTTGGGCTTCGATGCCTTGGGCTGCGTCGACAAGCAGGATGGCGCCCTCACACGCCTCCAGCGCGCGGGAAACCTCGTAGGTAAAGTCCACGTGGCCAGGGGTATCGATCATCTGCATGACGATCTCCTGGCCCTCGAACTCACCGGAGCGAGGAATCCAGGGCAAGCGCACGTTCTGCGCCTTAATGGTAATGCCGCGCTCGCGCTCGATATCCATGTTGTCGAGGTATTGGTCGCGCATATCACGCTCCTCCACCACCTGCGACAACTGCAGGATGCGATCAGCCAGCGTCGACTTGCCGTGGTCGATGTGGGCGATAATGCAAAAGTTTCGGATCTTGGACGGATCCGTAAACGTAGTGGCCGCGAAGTTTGTAGACATGTGTTTAGAATAGACGACATGTCTAGGTTGGCACGCATTCTCGGTATCGGAGGCCCTGAGCCTGTCGACGTCGGTCTCGAGCGCATCACCGAAGGCTTGGGGTTGAACCAAAATGATTCCGTGACGGAACCGCGCAAAGCCGCCGACATTCGCGTCGAGTGTGCCGCCGCCCACCCGCGCAGCGTCTTCTTCACCCCCGACATGGACGGGCAGGCAGACTCCGGCGAGGTTGTCTGGGTGTGGGCGCCCTCGGATGGCAAGCAGTCCCCGCCGCGCGAGCGGGCCGTGCTCATTGTCTCGCGCACACGCACCACCGTGCTGGGTCTGCTCATCTCCCCCAACCCGGGCCACGCGAACAAAGAGGAATGGCTCGATATCGGCACCGGCGAATGGGACGAATCCGGCCGGCAGTGCTGGGTGCGGATGGACCGCGTGTTGGAAATCTCCGAGGAACAATGCCGCCGACAGGGCACGCTCTTCCCGGAACGCCGCTTCGAACGCATTGCTAACCGGCTGCGCTCGCGTTATCACTGGGCCTGATTTGGGGATTCGGCCCGCGCCCTGCTAAATTTTTTGGGATGCCGGGGCACGCTGGCGGTCAGGACCTTGGGTCCGCCTTCCTCGGTTACACATTCCTACGACTCTAAGAGGTATAACGATGGCAAACATCAAGTCCAAGCAGAAGCGCATCCTGACCAACGAGAAGTCGCGTCAGCGCAACAAGTCCGTACGCTCCGCCGTGCGTACCGAGATCCGCAAGTTCCGTGAGGCCGTCGCCGCTGGCGACAAGGCTGCAGCCGAGAAGCAGCTGCGCGTTGCCTCCCGCGCACTGGACAAGTCCGTGTCTAAGGGCGTCTTCCACCGCAACACCGCGGCTAACAAGAAGTCCGGCATGGCCACCGCCTTCAACAAGATGGCCTAAATGAAACCGCTCCTGAAGTGGGTGGGGGGAAAGCGTCAACTGCTGCCCGTTATCCACTCCATGCTGCCCGAGAGCTTCGACACTTATGTCGAGCCTTTCTTGGGCGGCGGAGCGGTTCTTTTTTCTTTGGCGCCCGAACGCGCCCGGGTCAATGACCTGAACATCGAGCTCATCACCGTCTACGAGGTGGTCCGCGATAACGTGGACGAGCTCATCGCCCTATTGCAGGGCTATCCGAATGACTCGGATTTCTTCTACGAGATGCGCGCCCGCGACCGCGAGCCGGGGTTTGCGCACTTAAGCCCTGTCGAACGGGCTGCCCGCACGATTTATTTGAATAAGACCTGCTATAACGGGCTTTATCGGGTGAATAACGCGGGCCAATTCAACGCCCCGTTTGGCCGCTATGCCAACCCGAAGATTTGCGATGAGCCCAATCTGCGCGCGGTCTCGGAGTACTTGTCCACCCACGACGTGACGTTTTATAACGGCGACTACGCTGCGGTGGAGGCCAACGAGGGGGATTTCGTTTATTTCGATCCGCCCTATGATCCGGTCAACCCCACGAGCAATTTCACCGGCTACCAGTCGGGTGGTTTTGGCCGCGCGGATCAGATTCGGCTGAAGGAAACCTGCGACGACCTCAATGCCCGCGGGGTGAAGTTCCTGCTGTCGAATTCCGCGACGGACTTCATCAAGGAGCTGTACGCGGACTACCACATCGACATCGTGGGGGCCACGCGCGCGGTGAACTCCGTGGCCTCGAAGCGCGGCAAGGTCGATGAGGTGCTCGTGCGCAATTATGCTTAACGACGCCGCCTGGGACCTCGTCTACCCCCACATCGCCGCCGACATCGCGGACCAGGGCTTTGCGGTATTGCCCGCCGCGAAGCTTAAGGAGCTATCGGGCCGCGAGCCGCGGTTGATGGCCAAGCATGACTTTTCGGCGGCGCGCCCCGAAGTGTTTCGAAAGCACGGTTTGTCCATGCTGCCGATTCGCCGCGATGCCTACCTGATTGGCCGCTTTGACCTGTACCAGCCTTTCCCGGAGCAGGCCGGGCCGCTGAAGTCGATGCCGGTTCCGAGCCACATCCAGTCCATTGACTTCGAGAACCTGACCTCGGAGGCAGCGGCACTGACCGCGGCGAGCTTAAGCGGCATGCTCGAAGATTTCCTGGGCGGTGAGCTGGTGCCGACGGTCAGCGGGCGCATGTCGACGCTCACGCTGCCCATGCGTATCGGCGGGCGCGACGTGGTGGTGGACCGCGCCCAGATGGAGATCGATGCCGGCTTCGAATCCGCCGAACACCTCGTGCTCGTGGAGGCGAAGAACCACCTCTCCCCCGACTTCAACATCCGCCAGCTTTATTTCCCTTTCCGCCGCTTCTCGCTGGCTCTGGATAAAGAGGTGGTGCCGGTGTACCTGGTCTACTCCAACGGCATTTTCCATTTCTACCGCTACGCGTTTAGACAGCCGGAGGACTTCCGCAGCATCGAGCTCGTAAGCGCGGCGCGCTATGTTTTGGGCGAGTCTGGCGTGACCGACGCGACGGTGCGCGCGGTGCTGGCTCGCACACAGGTCGAGGGCACGCGCGTTCCTTTCCCACAGGCGGACTCCTTTGCGCGGGTCATCAGCTTGCTGGAGAACCCAGTCCCGAAGGCAGATATGCCCGAGGCCTTCGGCTTTACCCCGCGCCAGGCTGATTACTACACCAACGCCGCCCGTTACTTGGGTTTGACCAAGCTCAGCGGCACGCGCGATGAACGCAACCTCACCCTCATCGAGGCACTGGCCTGCCGGCCGGTGTTCCGGGACATGGTGCGGCACGTCGTGGATACGGGCCGAGCGGTGGATAAAGAAGAGGCAATGGTCTTCATGCGGGCGGCGAACCTGGGCCTGGGTGATTCGACCCTGCGCCGCCGCTCCGCCACGGTCGCGGCATGGTCGCAGTGGCTCGCGGAGCTGCTGGAACAGGACTAGGCAGCCTGGATGCCGGCCCACACCAGAGCGCAGCCGGCCACCACGAAGAAGGCGCCGGAGGCGATGTCGATCCACGGGCCGGCGGCCAGGAGGCGGCGGCGAATCGCGCGGGTGGAAATAACCGTCGAGAGAAAGACGAAGAGCAGATAGCTCGACAGCGATAGGCTCAGCACCAGTGCCACCGATACCCACACCGGCGGGTGCGGCGGCAGCAGCGGGGCGACCATAGCGGCGAGGAAGAGCACGATCTTCGGGTTGGACAAGTTGGTAGCCAAACCCGTGCGGAAAACCTTGCCCCCCGACCCCAAGCGGGCGGCCGCCTCCTCCTCATCGACGGGCGGCTGCTTGCGCAGCTCCAGCCCGGAGCGAATGGAGAGCACGCCCATAAACACCAGGAAACAGCCACCGATCACCT
Source organism: Corynebacterium sp. HMSC072A04 (assembly GCF_001809235.1). Classification (NCBI taxonomy): domain Bacteria; kingdom Bacillati; phylum Actinomycetota; class Actinomycetes; order Mycobacteriales; family Corynebacteriaceae; genus Corynebacterium; species Corynebacterium sp. HMSC072A04. The sequence continues at coordinate 103,017 of NZ_KV796779.1, forward strand.
GAATCAGCGAGAGGACGCCGGGGAAGGCGGTGAGCAGGGCGGCCGCACCGAACACGGTCAGCGTGCACCAGAACAGCACGCCGACCTGGATGCCCGTCGCCGCCGCAATGGCGTGGCGGCGCGAGCGCGTGGCATAGCGCGTCACTAGGACGATGTCCGGGCCGGGTGCTGCCGCACCAACGAGATTCATCAGGAGGATGGCCGCAAACGCGGACCAGCTCATGACAGGCGCTCGAGAAGGTCCTCGCGGCCGAACATGCGGGCCGAGTCGAGGGCATTAGGCTGGCCGGCGGAGGGGTCGGCGCCGGCGTCGAGGAGGGCGTCGATCACCGCGTCTTCTTTCTTAAAAATCGCTCCGGCCAATGGCGACTGGCCACGGTCGTTAAGGAGGTTGACGTCGGCCCCCGCCGCGGCGAGCTGGCGTACCAGCTCCGCATGGCCGTGGTAGGCGGCAAGCATAATGAAGGACTGCCCGTCCTGGTTCACCATGTCCACGTTGACGCCCTGCTTGATGTACTCGAGCAGCGTGGCATCGCCGTTGCGGGCAAAGTCAAAAAGCTTGGTGGCAAAGTTCTGGATGTCATCCATGGAGGGTTAGTCTAGCGCGCCAGCTCCGCCACCCGTTTAACGGCCGCCTCGATGGCGAAGGACTCGTCGCCGCCCTGGCCCTTGACCGCAGCATCCAGCTCCGCCATGAGGATCACGGCCTTGGTGATATTCTCCCCCGACCAGCGCCGCGCCACCGGTTGGGTGAGTTTTACCGCGTAGGGCGCCATGCCGGTCTGGGAAGCCAGCGAGTACTGATCCCCGCGCGCGGAGTAAAGCCGCGCGATGTTGCCCACCTTGTTAGCCAGCGCCGAGGCGATGGCCACGGGGCTCGCCCCTAACTGCAGCGCCCGACGGCACGTGGAGACCGCCGCCTCCACGCGGCCAGCCACAGCAGCATCCGCGATATCCCAATTGGCTACCTCTGCCACGCCTACGTAGTACGCGTGTACCGCCTCGCGGGTTACCTTGCCTCCTGTGTCGAAGACCAATTGCGAGATGGCGGAGGCGAGTTCGCGGAGGTCGGAGCCGACGCCGTCGAGAAGCGCCTGCACCACATCCGGTGTAGGCCGCACCCCATGCGAGGCGAACTCGCGGGTGGCCCACTGCGCGAGCTCGTTCGGGTAGAGGGAGAAGACCTCATGCACCTCGGCCGTCTTGCGCAGCGCCGCGATGAGCTCCGGCGGCTTCTTCTTTTTCTTCAGCGTCTTCGCCGTCACCGAGTAGATCAAAATGAGCGTGATGCCGGGCATCGGGTTGGCGCAGGCGTCGAGGAGGATCTTCGTGACCTCCTTGCCGGCCCGTTCCACGTCACTGATGACGATGACGCGGTCCTCCCCAAACAGGGAGGGGCTGGTCGCTTCCAGGATTTCGCCTTCGCTCACCTCGGAGGCCTTGAGCTTGGTTACTTCGCCGTGTTGGATACTCAGGCGGGCGCGCTCGGCCAGGAATTCGTCATCGCCGAGGATGAGGTGCACGGGGGCTGAAGACATGCCTGTCATCTTAGCAACGCCGCGATGATCCACCCGCCGAGCAACAGCACCGCGAAAGGGCCGGCGGCCACGGTGGTCACGGGCATCGAGGAGGCGACAAAGTGGATCCAATCCGCCAAGGGCTCAATGAGGATCACAAGCGGCCTGCCCAGCCCCACCTGCGCCAGGGCGGCGGCGATAAGCCCCACGACGGTGATGACCGGCACGACCGGAGCCACCAGCACGTTGGCGATGACAGAGACCACCGAGACCCGCCCGGACATGAGCGCGATGAGCGGCATGGTCACGATATCCGCGGCGATGGCCACGGCGAAGGCGCGGGCGACAATACCTGTGCCCAGCACGCGCAACAGCAGCGGGGTCAGCGCCACGATGCCGGCGGTCGCCGCCACGGAGAGCGCGAAGCCGAAGCTGACGGCTAGGTCGCTGTCGGCGGCAAGCAGGAACAGCACGCCGAGGGAGAGCGCATGGAGCGGTTCCATCTTCGAGGAGTGGAGCACCGCCACCAAACCGGCCAGCCCAGCGACGGTGGCGCGCTGGACGGAGGGCTCCCACCCCACCAGCGCCACGAATAACGCCAACGCGCTTGCCGACGCCCCCACCCTCGCCCGCGGCCCCGGCACCACCAACGCGGCCGCGGTGCACACGATGGCGACGTTAGAGCCCGACACGGCGCTCAAGTGCGACAGCCCGGTGTCGATGTAAAGCTGCTTGTCCTCGGGGCTTTGCAGGCTGGTATCGCCCAGCACCATGCCGGGAATAAGGCCGTTATCGCACACGGCGCGGAAGTTCTCCGCCACCGCGGCGGTCCAGCTATGGGCGTGCGCGGTGAGTTCACCGCTGAAGACGGTCTGCCCTACCCCTACCCGGTCAGACGGACCGGGGTGACCGTGCACCGTAACGAGGGAGCCGCTGAAGGCCTCCGGTTCCTCCTTGAGGAAGACCGGCAGCTGCGCCGGATAGCCGGGCACGCGCAAGCGCACCATCCATCCGGAGGCGGTCTGGGTGGGCTCGGCGGCAAGTTTTCCCGTCACCTCCGAACCAATATGAAAGCCCGCCGCGCGCACCGAGCGCACATGCGCAAGGGTGGCGAAGATGGCCCCACTCGCCGCGCACAAGATGCCCTGGCCGCGCCACTGCCCGCCCAAGAACGCGAACGCCACGAGCCCACCCAGCAGCCAGGGGTAGCCGAAAAGTACTGCGAGCGTGGCCAACCATGCGACCACCGCGGCGGGTACGAGCCGCAGCTCTCTCACGGCCGAACCTTGTCCTTGAGCTTCGCGAACTTCGCCGGGCCGATGCCGGAGACGTCCATGAGTTGCTCCACGGTGGTAAAGCTCCCGACTTCCTCGCGGTGCGCGATGATCGCCGCAGCCGTGGCCGGCCCTACCCCGGGAAGCTCAGTGAGCTCCTCCGCGGTGGCGGAGTTGAGGGAGATAGTGTCTTCGGCCGTGGCACCTGGGGCAGCGGGTGGAGCGCCGACGGTGATCTGTTCGCCGTCGTTAAGCTTCTGCGCCAGGTTGAGGTTGTCGGTGGGCACGCGCGGGCGTGCCACCTCAAGGGCGTCGTTGATGCGCGCGCCCGGTGCCAAGGTCACCAGGCCCGGCTGCTCGACGTCGCCCACGACGGAGACCACGATGTCGGCCGCCACCTCGCTGCTCGGTGCGGCCACCTCATAAGGGTTCTCCGCGCTGCGGCTCAGCCCCAGCCAGGCGAGGAGCGCGACGCCGGCTAGCCCGGCTACGACAAGCGCCAGCCAGGGTGGCACGCGCACGCGCGGAAAGTCGACGTTGAGCAGTTCTTCTTCCCCGGTGGGGCGGGTGAGGTCGCGGAGACGATCAGCAATGGCGTTCATGCCCGCGACGCTACGCAGCGCCCACACCCCCGTCGAGGGCTTAAGCCGCAGCCTGTGGATAACTTGTTGAAGACATCAACAACGTCTTTAGCTCGGCTCCGCCGTCAGCTAAAGACCGCGGAGACGCCGATGGCTCCGGGGCCGACGTGGACCGCGAGGACGTCGGTAAGCGGCACCAGCATGAAGGAGGAATCCGGCAACGCCAAGCGCAGTAGGTCCTCCAGCCGGCGGGCCGAGACCTTGTCCTCGTTGTACTGCACCACGATGAACGCCGGCTTGCCCTCCGCGCGGGAGGCCACCAGATCCACGAGCTTGGTAAAGGCCTTGGTTTGGGTGCGGGTCTTGCCCACCATCTCCAGCTTGCCGCCCGCAATCGCCATGATTGGCTTGGTGGCCAGCAGCGCGGTCGACAGCATCGCCGTGGCCGCGGACATGCGCCCGGAACGGCGCAGCTCCTCCGTCGAGCTGAGATAGACCAAGGTGTGCCCGCGCTCGAGGGTGTTGATGGCGGCGGCATAGCACTCGTCGAGTGAGGCGCCTTCCTGGGCAAGCTTCGCTGCGGCCATGGCAGCGGCACCCATGACCATGCCCGCGGTGCCGGAATCGATGACGCGCACGGTGTCGGGGAAAACGCCGGAGGCAGTCACCGCCGCCGACCACGTCGAGGACAGTTCCTTCGACAGGTGGATGGCTAGCACCCCGTCATCGCCGGAGCGTTCCATCTGACGGCCATACAGGGCCGCTAGCTCCAAGGCAGTCAGACCAGAGGTGGACAGCTCCGCGCCATCCTTGCCGTGGCTTTCCATGACGTGCAGGTCCACGACGCAGATGTCGAGCTCCTCGACGATATCCGCCGGCAACCCCGCGGCGGAATCGGTGACGACGCGAATCACTAGACGTCCGCCCCGGCGCCACCAACGACGGCGCCGCCCATGTTCCAGCCGTCGAAGTACCACTGGGCGCGGCTGACGTTCTCCGGGGTGAATTCCAGCGGGGAGAGCGGACGAGCGGCATCGAACTCGGGCCGCGCGGTCAGCTGCGACCAGTGAGTGTTCTTCAAACCGGAGAGAATCCCGTACTGGTGGTGCTCAAGGCCCAATAGGTGGCAGGTCAGCGCGGAAATGGCGCCGCCGTGCGCGACGACAAGCACCGCGCCTTCATCCCAGTCGGAGTGCTCCTGCATGAGCTCATCAATGACCGGGCGGGCGCGGTTGGCCACATCGACGCGGCTTTCGCCCTGCGGCGGCGCCCAGGTGGGGTCGTGGCGCCACAGCGCACGCGCCCCGGGGTACTGCTCATCCACCTCGGCGGAGGTCATCCCCTGCCACTCCCCCAGGTGGGTTTCACGCAGGCGCTTATCGACGGTTACCGCAATCCCCAAGTGACGGGCGATGATCTCAGCGGTTTCGCGGGCACGGATGAGGTCCGAGGCGACAACCGCGGTGATGCCTTTATTCTCGAGCAGATCAGCGGCAGCGCGCGCTTGGGAGTACCCTACGTCCGACAGCTCGGTGTCCAGGTGCCCCTGCATCCGTCCGGTGGCGTTGTACGTGGTTTGCCCGTGGCGGATGAGGAGGAGACGGCGGGTCATAATTCGTCATCTTCCGGCTCTGGCTGGGCCAGGGGAATCTCATCGATCGAGTCCACGTCGCGCGGGTTGACTTCATCAGACCACTCGCCGGGGCGTTCCGGGGTGTCCAGACCGGGGATGTCGAGAAGCGGGCAGTCGTGGTAGAGGCGATCCAGGCCGTAGAACTCGCGCTGATCGTTGCGCTGGACGTGGACCACGATGGGGCCATAATCGAGCAAGACCCAGCGGTTCTCGCGATTGCCTTCGCGGCGTTTGGGCTCAAAGCCCTGCTTGGTCAGCTCGTCCTCGACTTCCTCGACGATGGACGCCACCTGGCGCTCGGTATCGGCGGAGGCCAAGACGAAGACCTCGGTAATCGCCAGCACGTCGGAAACGTCAATAGCGGCAATGTTGGTGGCCAGCTTTTCATCCGCAGCCAAGGCGGCGGTTTCCGCCATCTGGCGTGCTTCATCAGTAATCGACATGACAATCCCTACACAAGTACTTTTCTCTTAAGAACTCTAGTCTTACACGACAAGGCGCATTTTCCTAGTCGAATTCCCCCCGCCTCTGCGCGGATACTACAGCGGTTTTTCCGGGTGCGGGCTGTAGAGGTGATTCTTGGCGATGTATTGCACCACCCCATCCGGCACCAGGTACCACACCGGCTGGCCCTGCTCGGCGCGGGCGCGGCAATCGGTGGAGGAAATGGCCATGGCGGGAATCTCGATCAGCTCGATGTCGTCTTGGGAGCCCTCCGGCAACATGTCCTTGCGTAGCTCGTAGCCGGGGCGGGTCACGCCAACGAAGTGCGCCATCTCCAGCATCTCTTCCCAGTTCCGCCAGCTCATGATGGAAGCGACAGAATCCGCACCGGTAATGAAGTAGAGCTCGGCATCGGGGAAAAGCTCGCGCAAGTCCCGCAGCGTATCGATGGTGTAGGTGGGGCCCTCGCGGTCAATGTCTACGCGGGAGACGGTAAAGCGCGGGTTTGAAGCGGTGGCCACCATGGTCATCAGGTAGCGATGCTCGGCGGCGGTGACCTGCTTATCTGCCTTCTGCCAGGGCTGGCCGGTGGGCACAAAGACCACCGTATCGAGGCGGAAACGGTGGGCTACCTCGCTAGCAGCGACGAGGTGGCCGTTGTGGATCGGATCGAAGGTGCCACCCATGATGCCGATGCGTTGTGGACTAGTCATGGCTGGTGAGTATACCGGCCACAGCATCAATGACCTGCACGTCCTGCTCGGTAGGCTCCCCCCAGGAAGTAGGAGGCATGGCGCTTGGCCTTCGTGGCTAACGCTCGGTTGGCGGCTTCCGGGGAGAAGTCGCAGACGAAGTCACCGTCCAAGCAATAATCGACGGCGCGGTGCTCCGGTAGCCCGGCGCGGTTCTTGGTCCACGGAACCTGGTGGAGCGGATTGCCGAACGTCAGCACCGCATGCAGGCGCCCGGTCTCAGCGAGGTAGCTTTGGGCGCTTGTCGCGACGAGCGCGCCCTGCGAGTAGCCGGCGGCCACCCAGCGCGGGTGGCAGCCGGTGGTGGATTCATAGTCTTCGACCACCTTCGGGGCGTTGCGGACACCGGTGCGCAGACTATCGGCGGCTCCCAGTGTCACCGAGTATGCCAACTCCCCGATGGGGTGCTCCTGGAGGATCTCCACGGTTCGCTGCACGAGTTCACGCGGGCCGAGGTCCTCACCCTCCTGCGCCAAGGGTGGCAGGTTCATGGCGGCGGGATAGGATTCCGGGTCGAGCGCTAGCACATAGACGCCATCCATAGCGCCCGGGTGGCGCTGCTCAACCTGGTGGAACAGCGCAGCAAAGTTACGTCCCTCAAAGCCCGTGGACTCTGGCGCATGCACGGAGTAGCGCTGCGGGCCCACGTATTCGCCTTGCTCCTCGTTCTGGTCCGAGCCGCGCGCGACAAGCACCGCGGTGTCGGGGCAGGTGTCGATACCGCCCGCCGAGGCCGCAGGAACGTTCAGGAGAAACGCTGCTGCGCCAAGCGCGGCACACATGCTAAGAGAAAGAGGCTTCACCCTTTCCTGTTTAGCGGAAACGAACGCTGTCTACCATGCGGCCGATGGAATCGTAGACCTGGTTATCCCACTCGTGGTAGGTGAAGAAGTACTGGCCGTGGGAGCCGCCAGTGGGCTTAGCGGCGTAGAGGGTATGGGCGGAGAGATCGCACACGGCATCGAGGGGCAGGCAGTAGTCCACGCGGCTGACGTTGGCGCGCATCTGCGGGAAGTGGCCCATCGGGCCGCCTGCGCCCTGGGTCGCACCGACAACGGCCGGATCCCCGGCGCGGGTCAGCGGGTTGCCAAAGGTCACGACACCGGCGAGCTGGCCGCGGTGGGCTAGCTCCAGCTCGTGGTTGGACAGGACCATAGCACCTTGGGAGTAGCCGGACAGGATGTACTGCGGGTGGCAGCCGGTAGCGGCCTCGTAGTTGTTGATGGCGCTGGTCACGCCGCGCTTGCCGGTCTGTACGGAGTACATGAACTGGTTGATGGCGGAGACCGCGGTGTTGATGACCGGGTTGGCGTACTGTGCGGCTAGGCGCACCAAGTCGGCCGCGGTGGTGGGAAGCGACTCGTTCGGCACGGAATACTCCGGGTACGTCGCCGGATAGTATTGCGGCTCCAGCCCCAGCACGTAGACATCCTTCATCAGCGAGTTGCCACCGTGTGTTGCCTGATAGCGCGCTTCAGCGCCGTGCAACATAGCGCGAATGGATTCGCCTTCCCACCCATTGGAGGCTCGGCCACCCTGGTTGGAGTACTGCGTGGGATAGATCTGGCCGTTCTGGCCGGAGCCGCGCGCGGCGACGACGACCACGGCGGGGCACTGTTCGTCGGCATGCGCGGCGGGTGCAGATACGGTGTTCGGGACGATGAGGGCGGCCGCGGCCACGACGGCGGCGGCGACGGAGGAAGCAATGCGGGACAGCATGAGCGGAAGGCACCAATCAGTTCTTTGTTATTACCGCGCTTTAGAGTACCCAGTCCTGTCCCGCCGCGCAGCACGAACCCCACACAAGGCGAACAATCTACTCGAAAAGTTTTCGAGTAGGATGTTTTGCGCAGGTCAGGCTCGAAAAATTCCTTTCGAGTAGCTTTCGAGTAGCTTTCGAGCTCTACTCAGCTCACCCAAAAGGCCCCTCAACAAACCACACTGCCCGCGGATCGCGCGGACCATTACCCCTCCATTTCACAAGCCCCTTGTCACGCATGGCTTGCAATGCACGACGCACAGATGGAATTGACACGCCAAGAGCTTCGGCCACTTCTCCCGTAGACATTGGACGTGCGCTCGTTTCCAACGCTGCCAACGCCCCTTCAGCATGGCGGGGCAAATCCTGCAGCACTTGCTCGTTCAATCGTTGAATTGCCTTCAACGTCAGAACAACGCTGCCACTGGTCTGCACATAAGAGGGATCAGCAAAACCGACGCGGCGCATACCAGCGAACATACGCCGGATGCCCTCGCCCAGTTCTTGGCCTATGCGTAACTCAGCAGTAACGCGTGCAATGAGGGGGTTACGCGCGAAACGTGCTATCGATTCAGGCTTAGCGGGATCAACAAGACCCGGAAAACGTCCGGGGCTAGAAATCTCAATCCGACTGGGGTACACCTCAAATCGAATATGATCACCCGACATACTGTATGAACGGTGCACAACAGCGTTAACTAGGCCTTCCAGCCACACATCATGCGGAATGAGATTCTCGTCCTCAAATAACCCCGCCCCCGACAACCTACGAACCGTCGGCAGCATCCCACCGATTACCTCTTGTGCTGCACGGATCTGATCAGGCAACGGACCATCAAAGCGACGGTCTTCCATCAACTGCTGTTGCTGACCTGGCAGGCGCTCATCTTCTGCGAAGCGAAGTACTCGGATGTGAGCATTCGGGAAAAACTCTTGCGGATTCTTTCCAAACAGCAAGAGCGCGGCGGTCCGCGGACGCCCCTGGCGGTCAATCAGATTCCGCGCGTTGAGTGAATCTACGCCGGAAGACGAACCGATAATGTCAGCGTAATTTTCGACTAAGGACATATCGAGATCTTCTGAGCTAGCATGCGCCGGCACAGTAGCATCGTACTGCTGCTCGCCCTTGGTGTATCGAAGCTCGAGGATGTCATCGGCCTTGAGATGCCTAGACTCGTCTCCCACCCGCAGGTAGCACTCCCCCGACCTCAAATAGTGAACACGTTCGCTGGGCAGGATATGAAAGAGGAACACCTCTACGCCTTCGTCAATTTCGAGCGTTTCAATGCGAACTTTAACGGTCGGATCCGTATGGTCCAACGCGGTCTGCCGCAAATCGTTCCCCTGCCCCGCTGTGGGGCGGCCGTCAAACTCACGATCCGTAATCCCCACGGCAACAATGCCACCCTCAGCGTTAGCCATTCCGACGATTGTCTTTGCCAAATCCTTGGGCTTGATTCGGAACGATTTACGATCGAACCACTGATCTTCGGGCACGCTCAAGAGCAGCTGTGGCTCTTCGTGAAAGTTTCGAGTTACGCTCACAGAGCAACATCCTACTCGAAAAGTTTTCGAGTAGGATGTTTTGCGCAGGTCAGGCTCGAAAAATTCCTTTCGAGCAGCTTTCGAGTAGCTTTCGAGCTGCCTCTAGGGGCGCGTCTGGCCGGTGCCCTGCAGCACCCACTTGGTAGACGTCAGCTCCGGCAGAGCCATCGGGCCGCGCGCGTGCAACTTCTGAGTGGAGATGCCGATTTCCGCGCCCATGCCGTAGACCTCACCGTCAGTAAACGCGGTGGAGGCGTTGAGCATGACGGCCGCAGCATCCACCTCGTTGGCGAAGGTCAGCAGCACGTCAGCGTCCTGGGCGGCGATGGCCTCAGTGTGGCCGGTGGTGTACTCAGCAATGTGCGCGATGGCGCCGTTGACGCCATCGACCACCTTGGCGCAGATATCCATGGAGAGGAATTCTTCGCGCCACTCTTCGTCGGTGGCCTCCACGGCGTCCTTAACGCCGAAGGCTTCGAGCTCCTTCACATCGCCGTGGATGGTGACGCCTGCCTCCTGGAGGGAGGTGATGATGCGGAGCTTTGCGGCGTCGTCAAGCGCGGCGTCGATCAGCACGCCTTCCGTAGCATTGCACACCGAGGTGCGGCGGGTCTTGCCGTTGATCACCATATCGGTAGCCTTGTCCAGGTCAGCGGAGGCATCGACGTAGAAGTGGCAATTGCCGGTACCCGTCTCGATGGCGGGGACGGTAGCGTTTTCCACCACGGCATTGATGAGGCGCGCGCCGCCGCGCGGGATGACCAGGTCCACCAGTCCGCGGGCGGTGATGAGGTCCTGCACAGAATCGTGGGTCTCACAGGGCAAAAGCTGCACGCCTTCGCGCGGCAGATCGAACTCCACGAGGGTGTCTTGGAGGAGCTCCACGAGCTTAGCGTTGGAGTTCTTCGCGGACTTGGAACCGCGCAGCAGCGGCACGTTGCCGGACTTCAGGGCCAGGCCGAAGGCATCGACGGTGACGTTCGGGCGGGCCTCGTAGACCATGCCCATCACGCCGAGCGGCACACGAACCTGCTTCATCTGGATGCCGTTATCCATGGTGCGGCCCTGCAGGATCTCCCCTACCGGGTCCTGGAGGGAAGCTACCTGGCGCAGGCCGCCGGCAATGCCCTCGATGCGGGCGGCGTCCAGCGACAGGCGGTCGATGAGGGACTCGGACATACCGTTGGCGCGGCCGGCTTCGATATCGAGCTGGTTAGCAGCGAGGATGTCCTCGGTGTGCGCGATGAGGTTTTCCGCGGCGCGATTGAGAATCTCGTTCTTGCGCGGGGTGGTCAGCTGCGCGAACTGCGGCGCCACCGCCTTGGCGGCGCGGGCTTTGGACAGAACTTCTTCACGTTCGGTGTTGCTCATGCCATACCAGCGTACGGAAGGTCTGCCCGCTTGTCAGGGATTTTGTGCAGCTATGGGCGCGGATCGGCCCTTAGTTAGGCCTCGAGCTCGCGGCGGCGCTCCGCCGCGGCACGCAGGCGCTCGGCGCGCTTTTTCTTTTCTCCTTCGGAAAGCTCGTCGAAGAGCTCTTCATCCGACTCGCTGAACTTCAGCACCCCGCGCGCAGCCCAGGAAGCGAAGAACGCGATGACGGGCGAGATCCAGAAATAGCTCCAGTCAAAGACGAAGAGGCCTAGGAAGAGCGCGATCATCGCCACCGACCAGATGACGGAATCCGCTATCTGCACCTTGCGTCCGCGGGAGAGCATATCCTCCAGCTCCGCCTCGTGGCGGGTAGCGGGTGCTGTAGCACGTGGGGTGGAAAGCTCCGGCAGGTCCGCAAAGAGCTTTTCGACGTCTCCGCGCGTGCGCGCCGCGGCAGCCTCGCCGGTGCGCTGCTCGAATTCATCGGGGCCCAACGCTCCGTTGACGAAGTGCTGGCTCAACTGCTCTAGAGCCTCAGAACGCTCCGCATCACCAACGCGGATATCGGGGTTCTCCATTAATAACCTGCCTTCGGATCAACCAGGGTAGGCAGCTCCTCCCCCGCCGCGAAAGCCTTGGCCACCTTAACGGTGTGCGCGCCAATCTTCTCGCGCACGGAGCGCTGCGTATTGGCAATGTGCGGGGTGATAACCACGCGCTGATCCCGCCACAGCGGGTGATCCTCCGGCAGCGGCTCTGGGTCGGTGACGTCGAGCGCGGCACCCGCGATCTCGCCCGACTCGAGTGCTGCGAGGAGGTCCTCGGTGTTGATGAGTGGGCCGCGGCCCACGTTAACCACCACTGCATGCTCCGGCATCTGTTGGAAAGCCTCCGCATCCACCATGTGGCGGGTCTCCGGGGTCAGCGGAGCGATAAGGACGAAGTAATCAGCCTTCGGCCAAACCTTGTCCACCTGGGAAATCGGGTAAGTTTCCTCAGCGCCCTCAACCGGGTTGCCGGAGCGGTTGACCGCAATGATGCGCGGCCCGAAACCAGACAGCATGCTAATCAGACGCTTGCCAATGCCACCGGCACCAATAATGGCCACCGTCTTATCGTCGTAGAGGTAGGAGGTGTGGGCCTCCATGTCCGCATAGGAATCGAACGTGCCGTTGACGCGACGGTGCGCGTGCAGCTGCGCCAGAAGCAGCGCGATGGTGGATTCCGCCACCGTGTTGTCATAGACCCCGGCGGCGTTTGACCACGGCACGCTGCTCCCCTTCATTGCGTCGAGCACGTGGTCCACGCCCGCCGAAGGAATCTGCACGAAACCAATGTTCTCCGGCAGCGGGTCCGGGAAGTCGGTGCCGTCGCCGGTGTAGATGAGGAAGGAGGCCTCATCTAGCCGGGCGCGCTCAAAGCCCGCGGCGTCAAGCACCTCGATGGTTTCCTCCCACGGGTGTGGTTCGATGGCGTACTTCATGCACATCCTCCTTAGCTAGTATCCGGCGTCCGGGTCGACGCGCGTGGGCATATCCTCGCCGCGCTCCCACGCGGCGGCGTTGGCATTGAAGATAGCACCCAGGTGGTACTGGGCCACGTGATCCGAGGCCGCCATGTGCGGGGTCAGCGTAGCGTTGGGAAGCTCATAGAGCGGGTGGCCATCCGGAAGCGGCTCCGGATCCATGACCTCGAGGCCCGCTCCCGCGATCTCGCCCGTGCGCAGTGCATCCACGAGATCATCAGTGACTACGGTGCTGCCGCGGCCGACGTTGATAAACACCGCCGAGCGCTTCATGGCGCGGAACACCGCAGCATCAAAGAGAGCTTCCGTCGCTTCTGTCGCCGGCAGAATGCTCACCACGAAATCCGCCTCGCCCCATGCTTCGTCGACGCGCTCGATAGGGAGTGTTACGTCCGCGCCGTCCACTGGGCGGCCCGAGCGGTTTACCGCGGTGATATGCACGCCGAAGGGCTCGAGGTAAGCCATGAGCTGCGTGCCGATTCCTCCTGCGCCCACGATGAGCACGCGCGTAGGCCCCTGTTGGTCATAGAGCCAAGCCTGGGATTCATCGAGCTCGCGCGCCACCGACCAGGACTTCGCCAGCGCGAAAGCCTTGTGGTGGTGCGCCTGGGAGAGCATCAACCCCAGCGCGGATTCCGCCACGGGCTTGGCAAAAGCGCCGGCGGAGTTGCACCACGGCAGGCCATCCGGCCGGATGAGCCCGGCCTCGATATGGCGGTTCACCCCGGTGAAGCAGTATTGCACCCACTGGATATTCTCCGGAATCTCCGGGGTCTGCGCTGGATCCGAGGCGGTGTTCACAAAGACCTCGGCTTCCGCCAAGCTCTCGACGCGCTCGTGCCCGGCTGCGTCGATATCTGCCACGGTCGCTGCCCACACATCGGGGCCCATGAAATAGCGCATTAAATTCGGGACGCGAAATTGGACAGGTAATCGGCGTGGACAACGGGGCGGCGCATGTCCTCCGGCAGCTCCTCGGTGTGCTTGCCCAGCAGGTTGCGCAGCGTGGCGGAGTCATAGCCCACCTCACCGCGGCCGATGACCTGGCCCTTGGGGCCCATGATGTCCACGATCTCACCGGCGCTGAACTCACCCTTGATATCCGTGATGCCCACGGCCAACAGGGAGTTTCCGCCGCGGACCACGGCTTCCATGGCGCCCTCGTCGAGGCGCAGGGAGCCGCCGGTATCCGCGCAGTAGAGCGCCCAGAACTTCCACGCGGACAGGCGGCGCTCCTCACGGGTGTGGAAGACGGTGCCTACGGAGGCGTCGTCAAGCGCCTGCCCAATGTTATCCGCCGAGGTCAGCAGCACGGGAATGCCGCCGCGGGTGGCCAGGCGCGCAGCGGAGACCTTCGTGGCCATGCCGCCGGTGCCGACCTTGCCGCCATCACCGGCCACCACCGCCTTGAGGTCCTTACCGGTGCGCACCTCTTCCACGAACTTGGCATCGGGCTCCGCCGGATTCTTGTCATAAAGGCCGTCCACGTCGGAGAAGAGGAAAAGGGCATCCGCTCCAACCAGATTGGCCACGAGCGCGGAAAGGCGGTCGTTATCACCGAAGTGCATCTCGGAGGTCGCGACGGTGTCATTCTCGTTGACGATCGGCACCGTGCGCATCTGGCGCAGGCGGTCAATGGTGCGCTGGGCGTTGCGGGCGCGATCGCGCTTGCCGACGTCCGACGCGGTCAACAGCACCTGCCCAATGGTGCGGTTATAGCGGGCAAAGGACACGCCCCACTCGTAGGCCAAGTGCACCTGGCCCACCGCGGCGGCTGCCTGCTTGGTGGCCAGATCGGTGGGGCGCGTGGTCAGGCCCAGCGGGCCCATTCCGGCGGCCACGGCACCGGAGGAGACGATGATGATGTCCGAGACATTCATGCGGGCGCACACGGCGTCAACGATCTTATCGATCTTCTCAGTCGAGGTCACGAAATCATCGCGCGTCAACGAGGAGGAGCCGATCTTGATGACGATGCGCTTGGCTTGTGCGATCCGGTCGCGCAAAGGCGAGGAAAAGCCGCTGGATTTTTCCGACAGCGTGGCGGTCTCCGGGTAGTCCATTTCCGGGGTTGGCCCCTCGAAAGGTTCGAGGGGAAGAGGATAGTCGATCTGGTTGTCGTGTTCGGATGACATACCGGCTCATTATACCGGGCTAGCCCTGCCAGCGATCGCGGTTCGCGGACTCGCGCGTGACCTCCCCGTCGGTGCCATAGTCAAACTCGTCGACGAGACCACGGCGCGCCTGGGAAGCGCGTTTACGCTCGGCAGCCGATACTCGTTCGGTGCTCATGAGGCGGCCGTCCTGTCCGCGGCCAGCGTCGGTCGCGCGGCCACCAGCCATGGGCTCGTACTCGAAGGTGATATCCCCGATGGTCACGGGGCAGCCTTCCTGCGCGCCTTGGCGGTGCAGTTCCTCTTCGACACCGGCCTTGGCCAGACGGTCCGCGAGGTAGCCCACGGCCTCGTCGTTTTCGAAGTCCGTCTGGCGGATCCAGCGGTCGATCTTCTCGCCTTCGACGATGAAGCCGCCCTCCACCTCGGGGTCTGGGGTGACGGTGAAGTCGGCGAACCTGCCCTTCTTTTTCTTGCCCACGGACTTCGGCTGAATAATGGTGTGGTTCTTGTCCGCGGCGACCTTGGGCTGAGCCTTGCGGTGCTCGTTGACCATCTCCATGAGCTTGTACTTCAGCGGGTCGAGGCCCTTGCGCGCGACTGCGGAAATGATGAAGACGGGCCAGCCGTACTTCTCTTCGAGGTCACCCTTGACAAATTCTGCTAGCTCTTCGGCCTCGGGAATGTCCGCCTTGTTGAGGATGATGACGCGCGGGCGCTCGCGCAGATCCCCCAGGCCGGTGTCCTGCTCCAGCAGCTCTTGGTACTTGGCCAGCTCGGTCTCGAGCGCCTCGATATCAGAGAGCGGATCGCGGCCCGGCTCGATGGAGGCGGTATCCACCACGTGGGCCAGGACCGCGGTGCGCTCGATGTGGCGCAGGAAGTCAAGGCCCAAGCCCTTGCCCTCAGCGGCCCCAGGGATCAGGCCCGGAACATCCGCCATGGTGAAGGACTCATGGCCCATGTCCACCACGCCCAGGTTGGGCTGGAGGGTGGTGAAAGGATAATCACCAATCTTCGGCTTGGCCGCCGAGAGAACAGAAATAAGGGAGGACTTGCCCGCGGAGGGGAATCCGACGAGGCCGACGTCCGCCATGGACTTCAGCTCTAGGATGAGATCGCGCGCCTCACCCGGTTCTCCCTGCAGCGCAAAGCCCGGAGCCTTACGAGCAGCCGAGGCCAGTGCTGCGTTACCGAGTCCACCGAAGCCGCCCTCCGCAGCCACGAAGCGGGTTCCCGGGACCGTGAGGTCCGCGAGCATCTCCCCATCCTCGGTATAGACCACGGTGCCTGCCGGCACTTCGAGGATGAGGTCCTTGCCGCGCGCGCCGTTGCGCCAGTCGCCAGCACCGTTGCCGCCACGCTCGGACTTGATGTGCGGGCGGTAGTGAAAGTCCATGAGGGTGTGGATTTGGGTTGAGACCTCCAGCAGGATGTCTCCGCCGTGGCCGCCGTTGCCACCATCGGGCCCGCCGAGCGGCTTAAACTTTTCGCGGTGAACGGAGGCGCAGCCGTGTCCGCCATCGCCTGCCTGCAGGTGCAAAACCACTCGGTCAATGAATCGTGCCATGCCCGCTAGTCTAACGGTTCCTGGCATACCGTCCTAGTTGGGCACTACCGGGGATCTGAAGCCCACGGCCCCTTTAGTCTTCTCCACGCTCCCCCGCCAAGGCGTCCGCGTAAAACGACAAAATCCCGAGCGAAAAGCTCGGGATTAAGCCATGAGGCTCTTAGGCAGTTGCTTCTGCAGCAGCCTCTTCAGCCGGAACAATGTTGACCAGACGACGGCCACGCTTGACGCCGAACTCAACAGAGCCTGCAGCGAGAGCGAACAGGGTATCGTCGCCGCCGCGACCAACGTTCTCACCCGGGTGGAACTTGGTGCCGCGCTGACGCACGATGATCTCGCCGGCCTTAACCTGCTGACCACCGAAGCGCTTGACGCCGAGACGCTTGGACTCGGAATCGCGACCGTTGCTGGAGCTGGAAGCACCCTTCTTGTGTGCCATGTGGTTTCCCCTCCTTCAGGGATGAATTAGTGCCGGTTAAGGCTTACTTGATACCGGTAATCTTCAGCGTGGTCACCGGCTGACGGTGACCGAGGCGACGCTTGTAACCAGTCTTGTTCTTGTACTTGAGGATGTCGATCTTCGGGCCCTTGCCCTGCTCGACAATTTCAGCGGAGACGGAGACCTTCTCGAGGTCTGCGGCCTTCGACTTGACGGTTGCGCCATCGACGAGCAGAACCGGGGTGAGAGCAACGGAGGAACCCGGCTCACCCTCGATCTTCTCGACCTTGACGAGGTCACCTTCAGCAACCTTGTACTGCTTTCCGCCGGTCTTGACGATCGCGTACATAGAGGGCTACCCCTTATCTAAACTCGGCTCGCTAGCAGCTGGGTGGTGCCGCTAACGAATGGACATTGGACATTGGCGTTTAGAACCACATCCGCGAGAGACGTGCGGAAACCGCAGCGCGTCCCATCGAGCGCATTCATGGTCTAAACAGCGACTGTCAAAGACTACCCCGTGAGGGGGCGAAAAGGCAAAACGCCTTTTCTAGCGCGACCTGCGCCGTGCTACTCGACGCCTCCCGCGCCCGCCCCTGCGCCTTGTCGACGCCGTAGTCTCCTCGCGCTCCTTCGCCTCAGTGCTGTGCTCCGCGCCCCTACCGCGTTCCTTCGGTGCCGGCGCGGATTGGCTCTGCGCCATCTTGCGCACCACTCGGCGGCGACCGCGGCTGCGGGTCGCGCGCACGTTCATGTTCTCGCCCGACTCCGCGGCCTTGCGCTCTGCCTTGGCCTCCTTTTTAGAGGTGGCCAGCGGAGCGTCCTTGGCTGGGGTCTCGCCCTGTGCAAAGTCTTCGCGCTTCGGGCGAATATCCGAACGGGAATTTCCGCGTGTGCGGCGCTTGCGGCGCGGCGAGTTCTCGAAAGCCTCGACGGCTTCCTCGTAGGTTGGCTCCGAGCGCTGTGCGGAGGACTTCTTCTCCGCTTCAGCGTTCTTAGCGTTCCTATCCTGCTTGCCTTGCTGCGCGCGCAAGCCCTCACTCGTCTCCTCGCGCTGTGGCTCCCGGAAGGTACGCGTTGCCCGGCGCGGCTTGCGCGAGCGCTTCTGCTTGGATTTCGGCTTCGATCGCTTCGCTTCCAGGCTTTCCGCTACCGCGTAGCCAATGGACGCGCTATCCGGCGTCTCCGCGTCATCGTCGTCCACGACGACCACGCTGGCCACGAGTTCCTCCAGCGAAGATTCTTCGTCGCGCGCTGCTTCTTCATTGTCAGCACGGGCAGCCTCATGCTCGGAAGCGGCATCGTCGTCCTCGCGATGCATACGGACGGCGGCCGGGTGCTTCTTCGGATCGCGCTGCGGTGCACGGCGTTCCTTACGGCCGCGGCGCTGCGGCTTCGAGTTATCCTCTTCCGTCTCCTCATCAACCGGGTACTCGTGAATGATGATTCCTCGGCCATGGCAGGCCTCGCACTCGGTGGAGAAAGTCTCGATGAGGCCGGTGCCCACGCGCTTGCGCGTCATCTGCACCAAGCCCAGTGAGGTGACCTCAGAAACCTGGTGACGAGTCCGGTCGCGCCCCAACGCTTCCTTGAGGCGGCGCAGCACCAGATCCTGGTTTTCCGGCAAGACCATATCGATGAAGTCCACGACGATCATGCCGCCGATATCGCGCAGGCGCATCTGGCGCACGATCTCCTCGGCCGCCTCGAGGTTATTTCGCGTCACCGTCTCTTCCAGGTTGCCGCCGGAGCCGGTGAACTTGCCCGTGTTGACGTCAATGACCGTCATGGCCTCAGTGCGGTCGATGACGAGGGTGCCGCCAGACGGCAGCCACACCTTGCGGCCCAGGGCCTTCTGCAGCTGCTCATCAATGCGGTAGGCGCTGAAGGCATCCTCGCCATCGTGCTCGCGGGCGTCGTATCGCACCACGCGGTCGGCCAAGTCATGCGCCATGGAATCAACGTAGGCGCTGACCGTGTTGTAGGAACGCTTGCCGTCCACCACCAAGGTGCTGAAGTCCTCGTTGAAAAGGTCACGCACCACCTTGATGAGCAGGTCCGGCTCTTCGTACAGGGTGACCGGCTTGGCGCCCTTCGTTGCCTTTTCGTGCGCGGCGCGGGCGCTAATGTCCTCCCACAATGAGTGGAGGCGGTTGACGTCGGACGCGATGTCCTCCTCCGACACGTTTTCCGCTGCGGTGCGGATGATGGCGCCGCCATCCCCCGGGATGACGCGCTCCAGAATCCCCTTGAGGCGCTTGCGCTCCGGCGCCGGCAGCTTGCGGGAAATGCCCGCGCTGCGCCCGCCCGGCACATACACCAGGAAACGACCGGCCAGGGAAATCTGAGTGGTCAAACGTGCGCCCTTGTGCCCGATGGGATCCTTGGCCACCTGGACCAGGACTTGGTCACCGGACTTCAGCGCGTTTTCCACCTTGCGGCTGCGCCCACCAATGCCCAGGGCGCGCCAGTCGATGTCTCCCGCGTACAGCACGCCGTTTCGGCCCTGTCCGATATCGACGAAGGCGGCCTCCATCGAAGGCAAGACATTTTGCACGCGGCCCAAGTAGATATTGCCAATCTGGGAAGGGTGCGTCTCGGTCGTGACAAAGTGCTCGACCAGGAGATCATCCTCCAGCACACCAACCTGGGTGATGATGCCAGCGCCGTCGGTACGCTGCTTATCGCGCACCACCATGGTGCGCTCTACAGATTCGCGGCGCGCCAAAAACTCCGCTTGGGAGACGATGTGCTGGCGCTCGCGGCCCTTCTCCCGCAGCTCCGCACGGCGGCGACGCTGCGCCTCGATGCGGGTTGAGCCCTTAATCGCCTTCGGCTCGTCGATGTGCTCGACTTCCTCGCGGACTACCCCGCGGCCTTCTGCTCCGCGGCCACGAGAGGTACCGCGGCTGCCGCGACGGCGACCGCGCGGCTGGCTTGCCGGTGCCGAATCTTCCTCGATTTCTTCCTCGCGTTTTTCTGACTTCTGACGCTTGGCCAGCGGAGTGATCTTCGGCGCCATGAAGACCGGCGCGAAGTCGTACACGTCCGGGTCTTCCTCAGCCATCGGGGTGATCAGCGGAGTGAGCTCGTCGTCCTCGTCGCTATCACCGGCCTCGGCGAGCGCCTCGTGCAGCATTTCGGCATCGACCTTGTCGACGATCTGCGAAATCTCGTTATCAACGTTCTTGCGCACGCGCTCGCGCAGCTTTTCTTCTTCCTCGCTCAGCTGCTCCGGCTGCCCGGCCTGTTCAGTATCCTGTGTCGAGTCCTGTGCCTGTGCAGCTTCCTGCGGCTCCCCCGCGCCATCCTGTTGCGCAGCAGACTCTTCCGGTGCGGGTTCCTCTGCCTGCTCCTTCGGCTCAGCCTTCTTGCCTGCCTTGCTCACGCGCTTCGCCGCGCGCTTGGTGCGCTTCTTCTTCACCGTCTTCTCCGGCTTTTCCTCAGCCGGGGCTTCAGTAGTTTCTTCGACAGGTTCTTCGGGGGTCTGCGCAGCATCGGCCGTGACTGCAGCCTGCTCGGCGTCCTCGGCGGCGGCCTGATTGGTGTCCTCAGTGGCTGGCACGAGGGCATCGATAAGCTGACCCACCTCCTCCGGCGTAAGTGTGGATTGTGCGGACTTCTTGATGCCCATCTCCGCGAACTGGGCCACCAATTCCTTGGAGGCCACGCCCACCTGCTTAGCCAAGGCATAAAGGCGAGTCTTAGGCGCGAGCGCCTCGCGGTCAATCCCCGCTACAGCCGCGGCCAACGTCGATTCAGTGCGTGCTTCTTCTGTTTCTGTTTTCTTCTTGGATGCCATCAGTGGCTAATCTCCTGACGTTGTGCTCACCCCGGGCGCAGGTTGCCGCCACACGGCGGTGAGACTTTGAAAAAATTCTCTTCATCTTTATTTAGTTGTCAGTGCCTTCCATTCTGGCACAGAGCTCGACCGAGGCTCACATGTTAGTATCGCCGCTATGTCCGACAGCGCGCCCACAAACACACCGGCAGAGCGGAAAATACCTGTCCACGCGCCACGCACAGTGGCGCAGGCGCGCGCTCGTAACGAGATTGCACTGCGGGATATTGTGACCGTGGCCGTGCCCGCGGGCATCGCCTCCGGCCTTCGCGCCGTTGACCTCCCTTACCCCTACGCGGTCCCGGTCTACGCGGTACTCATCATGGTGATGCTCTACGGAGTCTTCCGCATCATTCGCAGCGAGCCGAGGTTGGTGCAGGCCTCCCAAGAAGAGTACCGGGCGGGCGATTACCCTCTTCTCGCCTATTTTCTACCGGTGCTTGCTATCTTCTCCCCTCTCATCACTGAGGGAATTAAATCCACCGGGATTATCGGCGATGTCTCACCCAACCCTATCCTTATCGCCGCTGGACTTACTGCTTTCTCCATCCCTGCGTTCATCTTCGGTGGCCGCGCTTTCGGTACCACCTCCTACCGAGTGGGCAAGCGACGCATCAAGGCCATCACCGAACAAGGAAGCCTCGAAGGCGTCACTCAAGCGAGCATCGCCGCAGTAGAAACTCACCCGGAAGTCCTCAGCGGGCTAGTCGCCGCCGGTGCAGTCACTGGCAATACCACCTCCATCTCTGAGCTGGGGCGGCTGATCGGCTACGAGGAGGGGCTCGAAGAAGAACTCCGTGAACTCGAAGCGGCCGGCGTGGTGAAACTGCCTGGTCTCATCAAGTGGAGTGGTGAGCGGACCTTTAACATCACTCTGACCGAAGCTGGCGTGCGCAGCATGGACGCTGCACGCACGCGCTAGCGCGGAAGAGTGGCATCTCCCGGGAAGAGTTTCGGGCCAATCCAAAGTATGAAATAGACCAGACCAACGAGGACTGGAATCTCAACAAGAGGACCAATCGTTCCGGCAAGGGCTTGAGCAGACATCGCTCCGAAGGTGCCGATGGATACTGCAATAGCAAGCTCAAAGTTGTTTCCTGCTGCAGTGAACGCCACGCTGGCAGACTGCGCGTAATTCATGCCAACGGCCTTTGCTACGCCCAGCGACAGCACAAACATGCCCACGAAGTAGATAACCAGCGGCACGGCCACGCGCACTACCGTTGCTGGCTGCTCCACAATGTGCTCGCCCTGCAGGGAAAAGAGCAACACAATTGTGTACAGCAGACCAATCATGGCCAGGGGCGATACGGCTGGGAGGAAGCGGTTCTCAAACCATTCCCGTCCTTTTACCTTTTCGCCCCACACGCGAGACAGCGCACCCAACAGGAACGGTATGCCCAAGAAGACGAGTACGGCCTTGACGATGGCCCAGAAGGAAAAGTCAGCGCTCGTCGTGTCCAGGCCCAGCCATCCGGGGAGGACGCGCAGGTAGAACCAACCCAGAACACCAAACATAGCGACCTGGAAGATGGAGTTCAGGGCGACAAGCACAGCCGTTGCCTCGCGGTCAGCGCATGAGAGGTCCGACCACACAAGCACCATGGCGATACAGCGAGCAAGGCCCACGATGATGAGGCCGGTGCGCAGCTCCGGCTGGTCCGCCAAGAACAGCCACGCCAGGGTAAACATAAACGCCGGCCCCACCAGCCAGTTGAGGACGAGCGATACCGCCATGAGGCGGCCATCCGTGGCAATTTCCTTGGTCTTCTCGTAGCGAACCTTGGCCAAGGGTGGGTACATCATGACGAGGAGACCAATGGCGATCGGGATGGAAATCCCGCCGATTTCAACGGCGCCCAAGGCTTGGCCAATCCCGGGAATGAAGTGGCCAATGAGCAGTCCGGCAGCCATCGCCAGAATGATCCACATGGGTAAAAATCGGTCAAGAAAAGACAACTTCGGGCGCTGCGACACAGCCATGTCCCCCCTCCTTCGACGTTAAACAATGGACAATACAAACATGCAATATACAGCACGTATTGATACGCGTCAATATAACGTAGGGTGCAAGGATAACCCCTATACTGATCGCATGGCTTCCTCTTCCACGCCCGAAACCAGCGCGCCCAGCACTGAGTGTTGCTCCTTAAGCACAGGCCCGCTCAGCGACGCCGAGGCGAGGCATTTTTCGCAGCAATTCAAAGTGCTGGCAGACCCTGCCCGCCTGCGTCTTTTGTCCATCCTGTGTGATGAAGGCTGTGGGCCCATGAGCGTCACGGAACTCACCGAGCTCACTGCGCTGAGTCAGCCCACGGTCTCGCACCACCTAGCGCGCCTGCGGGAAGCCGGCTTGCTATCCAGACAGCAATGCGGCCGCACCGTCACCCATCAGGTGCACAAAGACGCTTTTGCGGCCTTGCGCACGCTGCTGTCGTTCGACTAACCGGTACCTGATCGGATCTGCGCTCGAGCACACAGGACGGGTTCGGGTTAAGGGTCAGAAATGACAAAAGCCCGAGCGCTATGCTCGGGCTTCGTTACGCGCTCAGCGCGGTAATCATAGTTAGAGGTTCGGGAACCAGATGGAGATCTCGCGCTCAGCGGACTCCGGGGAGTCGGAACCGTGGACGACGTTCTCGCCAACGGTCAGAGCGAAGTCACCGCGAATGGTACCCGGGGTAGCCTTCTCCACCGGGTGGGTGCCACCGGCCAGCTGACGCCATGCGGCGATAGCGGACTCGCCCTCGACGATGCCAGCAACCAACGGTGCAGAGGTGATGAAGTCAACGAGCTCGCCGAAGAAAGGCTTGTCCTCGTGCTCGGCGTAGTGCTTCTTTGCGGTCTCCTCGTCGGCGACGCGCAGATCCATGGCGACGAGCTTCAGGCCCTTGCGCTCGATGCGGGAGATGATCTCGCCCACGTGGCCGTTCTTGACGCCGTCCGGCTTGATGAGAATCAGTGTACGTTCAGTCATAGGGCACATAGTACAGAATGGGTGCTCCCGCGTCCTGCCAGTGGGCCAATTATTAAGCGCTACGTAAGGCGTTGCACGATTTCCTCCGCACGCTCATGGCTCGTGCCACGAAACCACAGCTGCACTTGGCGCACGGCCGTGCCGTATTGACCGCTCTCCAGCAGGCTTTTCAGATCCTCGCGCTGCCACTCCTCCAGATCCGCAAACTCCACCGGCTTCTCATCGCGCTGCTGCTTGAGCATGCCCACGACGAGGAACACAAAGGCCGGGAGCATCAACGCAAGCGGGAGCGCAAAGCCCCCAACATACAGCTTGGCCACGAGTGCGGCGATGCA
>NZ_KV796780.1:0-35934 GCF_001809235.1 Corynebacterium sp. HMSC072A04
GAGCCGACCAAGCCGACCGAGCCGACCAAGCCGACCGAACCAACCGAGCCGACCGAGCCGACGGAGACTCCGGATGACGGCGACGGTAAAGATAAGGACGACAACAATGGCGGCTCGAAGAAGTCCGATCTGCCGTGGTGGCTGCTGCTCATCCCGGGTCTGGGCCTCATCAAGCTCATCATCGATGGTGGCAATGGCGGTGACGGTGGACATGATGGTGGCCACGATGGCGACCACAACGCTGAGGTCACCGAGGAGGGCGGCCGTGGCAACAACCATGGTGAGCCGACCGATGAGACCGGTGACAACACCGGCCGCGATGACCGCGAGGTCACTGTCCTGGACGCAACTCCGCCGGAGGACTCCGGTCAGCCGCTGCCGTCCAATGCAGAGCGCGTGGAGATCAAGCACGTACCTTCCGGTGCGACGAAGCTTGACCCGGGCATGAAGGACTTCATCAAGTAGTCCAGACCGCAACACCATCCCAGCCCTCACGGGTTGGGGTTGGTAGGGGCAGAGAACAATGAGGACAATCCCCTCCAGGGCATAAACGCTGGAGGGGATTCGTCGTCTGATTTTTAGTCTATTGTTTAGAACGAATAACTAGAGCCAATATTTTTATAAGCTAAATCTCAGAAGTTAGAACGTAGAAGCTAGGAGCGAGGAATAGAAAATGACTGATGATGGCGAAAAGAACGGTATCCCGGAGTATCCCGGTGAGTCCTCTGCACCTGAACACCCCGCCAGCGAAGCGCAGCCGGTAGGCGATGAGAAGAAGAGCAACAAGAAGCTGCTCATCGGTATTGCAGCGCTCATCGCGATTATCTTGGTTGTTGTACAGCTAGTGCTCTATGCGGGCCGCAGTGAGGACGATTCCGCGGAGACGAATGCGGCTGAGGAACAGACGTCAACCTCGCAGAGCGTTGAAGCTGAAGCGCCGACAACGAACAATGACCCCTTCGTGGATGACTCGGGTGAACAGGAACACGAGGTAGAACCGGCGCCGGGTGAGTTTCGGGGCTTTGGCGCGATGTCCTTAGGCATTAACGATGAGTTCGCGGCCGTGGACCCGATTCAGGTCACTGATACCGGCATGCTGATTCCCCCGCACGATGTACAGCGCTTGGGCTGGTACTCCGCGTCGGCAGTGCCGGGCGAGGCTGGTCCGGTGGGCTCCAGTGTTATTACCGGCCACATCAACTACCAAGGTCAGGGCACGGGCTTCGCAGAGAAGTTCACCACCATGGAGTTGGGCCAGGAATTTACCGTCTTCATCGATGGTGAGGAGCGCCGATTCCGCGTGACCGAGGCGCCGTACCGCCTGCAGAAGGGCGCGGGTTTCCCGGACGTGGTCAATGACACGCAGGGAGACAACCGCTTGGTCCTCATTACCTGTGGCGGCAAGTTTGTGGGTGGTCAGCTCGGCTACGAAGACAACATCATCACCGTGGCGGAGCCGGTGGCACCGGTGGAGGGTGCTGAGGCGCCGGTAGATGGTGGCGTCGAGGAGGGTGCTGAGGCACCGGCGGCTTAAGCCGTCGCAGCGGCCTAAGCAGGTGTACTGCTTACGCCGCAGACTGTTTAGGCGGAGGCCTCCTGCAGGCGGGCAATATGCAGCGTCAGGTAGGAGATCTCATCGGGGGTTAGGGCGCTGTCGAGGCGCAGCTCAATAAGGTTGGCCACCATCTGGGCGGTCTCGACGGCATCGGGGTAGCGCGCGGAGATGGCAGTGGCTACTTGGCGGTCGTCAGAGTCGAGCTGCTGGTGCTCCGCCATGCGCACAAACAGGTAGCGCAGGTGCGTGATGAAGCGGGCGACGGAGATGTCCTCGCTGTTGAGTTCCGTGCCGTTGTGGGAGCCGATGACGGCCAGGATCTGCTGAATCAGCCCCGTCATGCGGTAGGTGCCGGAAAGGTCTCCGACCGCGAAGCCGGCGTTGACCAGATGCAGGGTAATGGCCACGGCTTCGTCGGCAGCCAGTGGTGTGTGTAGGCCACTGTTGATGGCGGTGAGGAGCCGCTGCGCGAGGCTAAAGTCCTCGGCGTAGAGGTGGCGGACCTCAGCCTCGAGGGGATAAGACACCGTGTTGCCGCGGCTGACCGCGCCGTGGATGTGGTCCGCAATTGCCACGACCAGCGTGAGCTTGCTGCGTAGTGCCTCAGACATGTCCACGGAGTGCATGGCGTCGATGATCAGTTGCACGTACTCGCCGGGGATGCCGGCGATCATGGCGGCTAGGTGATCCGGGTCGCGGCCGGAGTCAGGAACGAAGACCTTCACCACCTTGGTCGGGTCAACCTCAGTGCCCGGCTTTGCCTGGAAGCCGATGCCGCGGCCGGTGACAATGACGTCCTCCGCGCCGCGTCGTGCGAGCACGACGTTGTTATTGAACACTCGCAACAGTTGCACAAGGCACCTTTCTGGTTGAGGGTAAAACGACTAAAGCCGGCCACGATGGTGGATACATCGAGCCAGCTTAGTCAGGGTGCGTTAAACGGGGGCCAAAGGTTCCCTCGTGGGTGCTTTAGCGGGTCGTGGTGATGACCGTGTCGCCGGCGGAGGCGTGGTTGAGGCCAGCCGGGGTGACGGCGGCCAGTGCCTTGGTGTTGGTTACGGCCAGGACGATGGTGGTGTCGTAGCCAGCTTCCTTGACCTTGTCGAAGTCAACGGTGGCCAGCAGCTCACCCTGCTTGACGGTGTCGCCCTTCTTGACGGCCGGAGCGAAACCTTCGCCCTTCATCTTCACGGTGTTGATGCCGATGTGGACGAGGACCTCCACGCCATCCTCAGTCTTGATGCCGTAGGCGTGGCCGGACTTCATAGCACTGACAATCGTGCCGCTGACCGGGGAGTAGACGTCGTTGTCCTCAGGGACGATACCGACGCCATCGCCAAGCGTTCCGGCGGAGAAGACTGGGTCATCGATTTCTGCCATCGGGACGACCTTGCCGGCGGCCGGCGAGGCGATGTCGGTGGTGGTGCCAGCGGCGGGCTCAGCAGCCTGGGCCGGTGCGTCTGCCTTGGTGGCGGTTGCGGTGGCAGCGCCAGCGCCAGCACCGGCGCCGGCAGTAGCGGTGCCTGCGGTGGTTGCGGGGGCGTCGGCAAGCGCGGCGTTGTTGGCGTTGTCGAGCTCGGCCTTCTCGGCGGCCTCGCGGGCGGCCTTGGCCTCAGCGCGCTCCTCCGGGGTGCGGTAGTCGGTGAAAAGGATGAGCAGGAAGGCCACGAAGAAAGCCACTGCGATGGAAATGGCGTACTTGGCCATCGGGGTGAAGACCGGGATGGTCAGCAGTGAGGTGAAGACGAAGGCATTCGTCGTGATGCCGTTGGAGCCCAGGGTCAGCAGGGCCACGGTCAGGCCACCGGCGAAGCAGCCCACCAGCATGCGCGGGTAGATGCGCTTGTAGCGCAGGTGGATACCGTAAAGGGAAGGCTCGGAAATACCGCCCAGCAGGCCAGCCAGAAGTGCAGAGCCGGAGGTCTGGCGCATTACGGTGTCGCGGTCACGGATGGACAGGGCCAGCACACCGGCGGTAGCGCCGAAGCAGGCAAAGTTCCATGCGCCCATCGGGCCCTGGATGAAGTCGTAGCCCAAGGTCTGGATGTTGACCAGCATGAGGGCGTTGAGCGGCCAGTGCAGACCCAGCGGGACCAGGAACGGGTAGAGCATCGGGATGGCCAGAGCGAAGACGAACGGTGCGTTGTCATTGAGCCAGGACAGGCCAGCGCCAATGCCGTTACCGGCCCATACACCGAAGGGTCCAATGATGAAGGCCGTTAGCGGGATGAGGAAAATCAGGGTCAGGAAGGGAACGAAGACCATGTGGACTGCGGACGGGATGAGCTTCTGGAAACCCTTGTAGAAGAGCGCTGCGACGGCGGCCATGATGAGCGGGACGAAGACATTTCCGCCGTAGTCCTGCAGCTGCATTGGCAGGCCGAAGATATCGATGGAGCACTGCTCAGCAGACAGCGTCTCGTTGGTCACGCATTGGACGGCTGGGTTGTCGGCGAGGCCGGTGAACTCCGGGGTGAACATCGCGAACATGACCGCAGCGGGGACCCAGGGGTCGATGCGCAGCTTCTTGCCGGCGTTATAGGCCACCATGACGGGCAGGAAGAAGAAGACGGAACGCCACATGGCGTCGACGAAAAGCCAGGATGCTGGCTTATCCTCAGCGCGGAAGTCGACGATGCCTAGCGCATCCAGCACTGCGGCGAAGGCAATAACCAGGGAGGCGCCCAGCAGCACGCCCAGGATGGGGCGGAAGGAATCCGAGAGGTACTCGAAGAAGGTATCCATCCACGGCAGTTTGCCCTTAGCCTTGGAACGGGCAGCAGCCTTGACATCGTCATTGGAGCGGCCGGTAGACGCGCCGGCGTTCTTCATCTGGGGGAGAGCGTTGATCTCGTCATAGACCGTGGCCACGTCGCCGCCGATGACGACCTGGTAGTTGCGCCCGCCTTGGGGCACAGCGCCCATGACCTTGGGGATAGATTCGAGTGCTTCCTTATCGGCTTTGGAGGCATCAGCCAGCTCGAAGCG
Organism: Corynebacterium sp. HMSC072A04; assembly: GCF_001809235.1. Classification (NCBI taxonomy): domain Bacteria; kingdom Bacillati; phylum Actinomycetota; class Actinomycetes; order Mycobacteriales; family Corynebacteriaceae; genus Corynebacterium; species Corynebacterium sp. HMSC072A04. The sequence goes on from NZ_KV796780.1 coordinate 4,544, forward strand.
CAAGCGCGTGGCACAGTGCGTGAAAGAGGTGATGTTCTCCGCTCCGCCGATGCCATCCAAGATGGCTTCGGCTGCCGAGCGAGTCTCTGTCGACATGAGAATCCTTTCGAGAGTAGGCAGGCACTGTGGCTAAAAACCACAAAAGACCTAGGCCACAATGGTCCATAGCGAACCATCCCCACACGGCTAAGAGCGGGGAGCCTAGGTCTTGCCCGAAGTAACAATCCTGGTTAGGACCCTACTCCGAAGTGGTCACGAGGGGCAAGTTTCTGTGGGATACCGCACTCTATGGCGGTGTGAGGCGCTGGTGGCCTGCAACGTTGGGGATATGAAGCCTCGCTTTGGCGGCGCGAAGGGGTGCGTTCCCGTACTGTGAAAGTGTCGTAGTGTCACTGTGTGCCCAGTTTGTGAGCCCGGGTACACGCTTTCTAAGCAGAGAAAGGTTTCTCATGACCGCCAAGTCCTCACGGAATTCCGCCTTTATTAGCGTCATCGGGCGCGGCTTCGACGGATTGGACGTTGCTGCTGTGGCTCAGGAACTGGGGGCCACCTTCGCCCAGGTAGATGACCTGGGAACCACGCTCAGCGAGGTCCTGGAAAATGCCCCCGCGGGCAATCTGGTCCTCCAGGGCACCGGCGTCATGGACTTTGACGCCAAGGCCGCGGCCGCACTGGGTCTGCCCTTCGTGCTGATTTCTAACGCGCCTGCCCGCGCCGCGGAGTTGGCGCTGGGCCACGCGCGCTCTGTGGGTGCTACGGTGGTCGGCGCGTTGACCGACGTCTCCTCGGTTCCCGGTGCGATTTCTTCCCTGGAGAAGATCGAGCCCTATATGTCCGCCGAGCTCTTCCAGAAGCAGCTGCTGGACCAGGCCCGCGAGGTTGGGGCCCACATCGTGCTGCCGGAGGGTGAGGATGACCGCATCCTTCAGGCTGCGGGTGAGCTCATCAAGGGCAAGGTGGCGAAGCTGACGATTCTGGGTGACGGGAACGTCGAGAAGCGCGCCCAGGAGCTCGGGATCGACCTGTCCGGTGTGGAGATCATCAACCACCTGGAATCCCCACTGGTGGAGGAGTTCGCCGCGGACTTCGCGGAGCTGCGCAAGAAGAAGGGCGTGACGCTGGAGCAGGCGCGCGAGACCATGAAAGACGTGTCCTACTTCGCCACGATGATGGTGCACAAGGGTTTGGCTGATGGCATGGTCTCCGGCGCGGCGCACACCACGGCGCACACCATTAAGCCTTCCTTCCAGATTATTAAGACCAAGCCGGAGGCCTCCGTGGTTTCCTCCATCTTCCTCATGGTGATGCCGGGCCGCCTGTGGGCCTTCGGCGATTGCGCGGTGAACCCGAACCCGACTCCGGAGCAGCTCGGCGAGATCGCTATTGTCTCCGCGCAGACCGCAGCGCAGTTCGGCCTGGATCCGCGCGTGGCGCTGCTGTCCTACTCCACGGGCACCTCGGGCGCGGGCCCGGACGTGGAAAAGGTTGCACAGGCAGTCGAGGTGGCCAAGGGGATTGATTCCTCCGTGGCCGTGGACGGTCCGCTGCAGTTTGATGCGGCGTGCGACCCCGGCGTGGCCGCCAAGAAGGCGCCTGACTCTGACGTTGCGGGTAAGGCCACGGTCTTCGTCTTCCCGGATCTGGAGGCCGGCAACATCGGTTATAAGACGGCGCAGCGCACCGGTGGCGCACTGGCGGTGGGCCCGATTCTGCAGGGCCTGAACAAGCCGGTCAATGACCTCTCGCGTGGTGCGACGGTTCCGGACATCATCAACACGGTGGCTATTACCGCTATCCAGGCAGGAGTGAAATAGATGGCGTACGTACTCGTTCTCAACTCGGGTTCCTCCTCGGTTAAATTCCAGCTGGTGGACCCGGAAAGCTCGGCCACGGATACCCCGCTGGTCTCCGGCTTGGTGGAGCAGGTCGGTGAGCCGCAGGGTGCGGTGACCGTCAAGACGGGCGGTGAGGAATACAAGGAAGAGCTGGAGATTCCTACCCACTCCTTCGGCCTTGACCGCGCCTTCGGCATCATGCACGAGCACGGCGTAGGCCCGACGGATGTCGAGGTCATCGCCGTGGGCCACCGCGTTGTGCACGGCGGGCGCTTGTTCAGCGAGCCGCAGCTCATCGTGGACCAGATTGAGTCCATGATCGAGGACCTCATCCCGCTCGCACCGCTGCACAACCCGGCGAACCTGGACGGCATCCGCGTGGCGCGCAAGCTGCTGCCGGACATCCCGCACGTGGCGGTCTTCGATACGGCCTTCTTCAACCACATGCCGCCGGCGGCAGCACTGTACGCCATCAACAACGATGTGGCCTCGCAGTATGACATCCGCCGTTACGGTTTCCACGGAACCTCCCACGAGTTCGTCTCGCAGCAGGTGCCGAAGCTGCTGGACATGGACCCGGGGCACGTCCACCAGATCACGCTGCACTTGGGCAACGGTGCTTCGGCGGCGGCGATTCGCAACGGCCGCCCGATCGATACCTCGATGGGCCTGACCCCGCTGGCAGGTCTGGCCATGGGCACGCGATCGGGCGATATTGACCCGGGAATCATCTTCCACCTCTCGCGTGAGGCGGGCATGTCCATCGATGAGATTGATGACTTGCTTAATAAGCGCTCCGGCGTGAAGGGCATTGCGGGTGTTAACGATTTCCGCGTGCTGCGCGAGCGCATTAACAACGAGGACCAGGACGCCTGGCTGGCCTACAACATCTACATCCACCAGCTGCGCCGCTTCATCGGCGCGTACATGATTGCGCTGGGCCGTGTGGATGCGATTACGTTTACCGCCGGCGTGGGTGAGAACGATACCGAGGTCCGCCAGGATTCGCTGTACAACCTGGACATGTACGGCATTGACTTCGATAAGGAAGCCAACCTGGTGCGCTCCAAGGAGCCGCGCATGATTTCGACCGCGGACTCCCAGGTCAAAGTCTTCGTGGTTCCGACGAACGAGGAGCTGGCCATCGCGCAGAAGTCCGCGGAGGTTGCCGCCATGGCCCGGGAGGCGGGGCTGTACTAAGCCGAGCGTCGGCTATGCCGCCGGCCGGTAGCGCTGGCGGCTAGAACATCGTGACTGGGCGGACCTTGTTGGCTAGGTCCACCAGTGCATAGCGGTGGCGGGCGAACGGCGCCTGGCGCGCCAGTGCCCGCAGGGTATCCGCCAGGCCGTAGCGCAGGCCGCGCTGGGTGAAGGGGAACTCGAAGAGATCGTTGGGGGAGGCCGCCGCGTCGAGGTCTGATTCGCGCAGGAAGGTCAGCCCGGCGGAGATGACCGCAATCTTGATCTGCAAGAAGCGCGGCTCGTTCTGCGGAATCTCCTCCAAACGGCGGGCGGCACGCCGGATGCGGGACTCGGAAAGATCGTGGACGATGAGCTGTAAAACCGTGGTCAAGCGGGCCATGCGGTGGTGGCGCGAGGCGTTGGGGACTTTATCCAAGGTGGCCACGGCGAGCTCAACTTGGTGCTCAGCGCGCAGCTGGCGGGCCAAGCCGAAGGCGGAGGAGACAGTCGTCGGGTTCGTCGCCCACACGATGCCGTAGAGGCGCAGCGAGTTGAAACGCAGGTGGGCGGGGTCATCGGTGACGTGGTCCCAGATGCCGGGCTGATCCTCAAAAGCGTCGTTGGGCAGATCCGCGAGCGAGGTGGTGAGGTTGGCGCAGGCGCGGGCAACGGAGGCGTCGATCAGCGCGGCCTCCGAAAAACCTAGCTGCTGCAGGATGAGCTCATTGACCGCGCCGATGGCCAGCTTGGGGGCGGCCTCACCAGGCAGCACGTCGAGGACGTGGGCGAAGTGGGCTTGGGCCTCGCAGTACTTATCCAAAAGCAGCTCGGTCACGCCCGAGTACCAGTGGAAACGCCAGTCCCTCCCCAGGCGGTCTTCGATTGAATTCAGCCACTCGCGGGCCTGGCCGATGTAGCCCAAGTCAATCATGGCGCGCACTACGCCGAGTGGAATCTCCGCGGATTCCTCATACTCCGGGGCCTGCATGGCCTGGCGCAGGGTTTCCAGCGCTTCTTGTGGCTCGGTATAGGAGGAACCTTGCAGCAGTGGGGCGCCGATGTCGGAGCGGACGATCAGCGGGATGGGCAGCGCGGAAACTACCTCGGGGGCGGTGATGCGGACGGTGCGGTCGATGCCGTCGATGAGCTGGTCCGTGCGGAAGACCAGGTGCTTCGTGCCGAAGGTCGTACGCTGCGGGGAGAAGACTGAGTGCTGGGCCGGGTGCTGGATGCCATCGCGGAGCGCGATGACTTCCCGCAGCACGCCGAAGAGCTGATCGCGCAGCTCGGAAACGGAGGCGAAGCGCTGCTGTGGGTCCGGATCCGTGGCGCGCAGCAGCAGGCGGTAGAAGGAGAGGTAGCGGCGCAGCAGCGGCTCCTCCGTGGGGGAGGGCAGGCCGGGCTTGTAGACGCCATCCTCCACCGGCAGCTTCAGCGTCAGGCAGGCCAGGGTGCGGCCGATGGTGTAAATATCGCTGGCGACCGAGGGGCCCTGCGTGGCGATCTCGGGGGCCTGGAAACCCTGCGTGCCGTAGATGTGGCCGAAGGCGCCGATGCCGGAGACCGCGCCCAGATCGATGAGCTTGACCTGGTCCTCGGTGACGATGATGTTGGAGGGCTTCAAGTCGTTGTAGACCACGCCGCGGGCGTGCAAGTAATCCAGGGCGGGCAGGATTTCCAGGATGTAGGCAATCGCCGTGTCGACAGGGAAGCGGTCATTGACCTGGTCGTTGCGGCGCTGCTTCAGTGAGGGGCCGCCGACGTACTCCATGACGATGAAGCCACCGGGCACGCGAGGGTCATCGATGAAGTTGAAAATCTTCACGATATTCGGGTGCGTGATGTCCGCGAGGAACTCGCGCTCCGCCTCCGCAGTCGCCGTCTCCTCGGCGGAGTTGGTGGATTGCATACCTTTGAGCACCACGATGCGCCCGGAGACGAAGTGATCGTTGGCCAGGTAAATCCAGCCCAGCCCGCCATGCGCGAGCACGCCCAAGATCTCGTACTGGCCGGCCACCATGTCACCCGGCTTGAGCTGCGGTGGGGCGGCGCGAGGCGCATCCTTGGGATCGATGAGCGCGTCGCGCGGGTTGCCCGGGACAACGAAGGGCAAGGTGGCCATGCCATCGGCCACTTCGCGGTCGGTGCGCTTGGTGCTGCGGCGCTGGCGGAAGGTATCGAGTGCGCGGCGCCGCGAGGCCTGCGATGGGTCCTCGGACTTGCGGCGATCACGCAGCTGTCCCAGCTCCTCGATGAGCGCGGCGATATTGTCCGAGTCGACGTATTCGCCATCGTCGGGTTGGCCCGTCGCCGTGCCGCTCGTGCCCATGCGGTTCGCGGGGGAGAGGCGGTTGCCGGTGGTGGCATCGTAGTCCTCGTCATCGTCATCCGCGAAGGGATCAAAAGGCACGGCGGCGGTGCGGTCAGAGGCTTCGGCGTCGGCGGCGCCGGCAGCTGCTGTTCCCGCGCTGTGCGAATCTGTAGGGGAGACGCTGAGGTGGTGGTCCTCCGAATAGTCGTCATCCTCATCCGCGAAGGGATCAAAGCGCACGGCTTGGGTGGCGTCGATGGTGGCGTCGTTAGAGGCGTCGTTGGAGGCGGGGCGGTCAGCGGTAGTGGCGGCGTCGTTAGTGTCCTCGTGCTCTTCAGGCGTTAGGTGATCGAGCTCATCCTCGGTGAAGCGGTGCGACATTATTGTCCCTCCTTCTTCTCGCCGGGCTGGTCCTTGGCTGCGGAGCTCGGCTGTGATTCCTCGGCAGGCGGAGTCTCGTTGAGGTACTTCGGTTCCGGGAGCACGGGCTGCTCCATGTAATTCCCCAGCCAGGTATTAAAGAGCTCCTGCCAGGTGCCGTCGCGGCGGATGCGCTCCAGCGTGGAGTTGATCTGGCGGATGAGCGGGCGCGAGTCATAGGAGGCATCGGGTTTGCGCACGGCCACGCCGTAGCTCTGGCTTTCCAAGGGTTCGCCGACGATCTCGGTGTATTTATCCTGCGCCAGCATGCCGGATAGCAGGGCGTCATCCACGACGATGCCATCCGTCTGGCCCAGCTGCAGCGCCATGAGGCAATCGCCCCAGGTACGGGTCTCCAAAATATCGGAAGACGGCGAGTGTTTGCGTATCGCGTCCACCATGGTGGATCCTTTCGCCGCGCACAACGTTAGCCCGGCGGCCTCCGCGATGGAATGGATGCCCGAATTCTTCAGCACCAGCAACCGCGCATCCGTCTGCATATACGGAATGGAGAAGGCCACTTCGCGTTGGCGCTCGGGGCTAATCGTCATGGTGCGGATGACCATGTCCACCGTGCGGTCATTCAGTGCACGAGCGCGGTCGGAGGCCTCCACGAAGCGGAAGTCCACCTTGTCGGGATCCCCGAAGATATCGCGGGCGATTTCGCGGGCGATATCGACCTCGAATCCGCGGACCTCGCCGCTGGCGGTATCGCGGTAGCTGAGCAGGTTATTAGAGCGGTCCACGCCCACGATGAGCCGGCCGCGCGCCAGGATGTTGGGCACGCGCTCCTCCGGCTTCTTATCGTCCGGGCGGTAGGAGCCGTAAACGTCCGCGGTGCTTTGCTTGGACACCTCTCCCGTGCCGGCGGGTTCGATGATGGCGTCCTCCGGCAGCGGCGGCCCCGGGGTGGAGTTGAGATCCGCGCTGGAGGGCAGGATCGGATCCGGCGTGCTGGGTGGCTCTGGCTCGCAGGCGCTGAGTGCCACGGCGGCGCTGAGCAGCAGCACGGCCGCAGTGGCGTGCTGGCGGTGGTCGGTTCGGCGGCGCATCACAGGTACTCCTGCAGGCGGGGGCGGATACCCAGCCACACGGCGATAATCGCGCCGAACGTGGCTAGGAGGACGCCGGTAGACACCATGGTCATGGCATTGAGCCCCTGAACCAGGTAGGTGCGCATGGCGTCGCGGGCTTGGTCGATGAGCGCGGCCAGGGAGTTGTCCACGGCATTGAAGGCGCTGGCGGCGGTCGGGTCGCCGTCCGGATCGATGGCGGTGGCTTGGTAGAGCGCGGCATCGTAGTGGCCCATGGAGAGATCCTCCATGAAAGCATCGTGCGTAGTTTCCCAATCCTCCAAGGCCTCCTTGGCGCGAGGAATCAAGGAAGGATCGGAGGAGGGGAAGTCGTCGTCGTCAAGCGCCTGCTCATAGTCCCGCAGGGCCTGGTCCACGGAGTACACCGTGGAGTTAAAGTGCACGGACATGTCCTGTTGGGAGGAGCGCAGGACCAGCGCCAGGGTCTCGGAGGTGCGCATCTGCTGGGCCTCAATGCGCGAGGCGGTCAGCGAATCCCAGGGGCGCGAGACCGTCTCGAAGCCTTGGTGGCCGGAGGCCCACGTGGCGAAGTTGGAGCCAGCGGCCCACACCAGTGCCAGGAACAACAGCCCCGTGGCCACCACGAAACCGCGGTTGAAGCGGCGGCGAGTCAGCCGCCACAGCCACCACTGCGCCAAGCCGAGGAAAATGATCGCCGCGACCAGGCCCGAAAGCGGCACCCACTGCGGGCGGGTTAGGCGCTGCTGTTGCTGGGTCACCTTCGCCGAGGTCAGGGTGAACAGCTCCGCGGCGGCGGGAAGAATCTGGGTGCGCATGAGCGCCGAGGCGTTGGACATATAAGAGTTCGCCACGGCGTTGCCCGCACGGTGATTGACGCGGGCTTTTTCCACCAGGGCGGTGTAGACCGGCAGCTTGCGCTGGATAAAAGTGACGAGCTCGCGCACGCGTTCATCCTCGGCTGAGGTACCGACGATGGCCTGTGTGGCGGCGACGGAGGCGGCGTCGATGGCCTCGTTATAGCGGTCGCGGTTATCCTCCGGCTCCACGCCCGCCTGGACAAAGCCGGAGGTGGCGACAGTATCGGCCAAAGACAGGTTGGTGTAGAGGTGGTGCGCCGCGTTGGACATCGGTTCGGTGGAGGCTAGCAGCGTGTCCAGATCATCGTGGCGCGCGGCCGAGGAGGAGGACATGGAAAAGCCGGCCGCCGCGAGCGCTGCGGTGAGGATGACGGTAACCGTAAACAGCTTGCCCGGAGTGGTGATGGCGAAGCTATAGAGGCGCCGGATGACGCGCGCGGGGCCGGCGAAGGAGCTCATCGCCAGCTGCGCGGGGCGGCTAAAAACCGGCGCGGAGGGCTCGGTGACGTCATCGAGCCAATGATCGCCCCATGATTCGGGGGAGTGCTCGCGCAGTTCGGTGGCCGGGCCGGTCATTCCCTTAGGATAGCGCTCTCGTGCGCCTCGCGCGATGATTTCGGGGGCGTTGGCGCGGGGAGTTTGTCGCGTATCGTGTAAGGCATGTGTGCACGCGTTAACCCAGAACTTTCCGGTGATGGCTGGTCGAAGGGCCCGGGCGGGGTGCCGGTGTGGGGCAAGTTTGGAGCTGCTGGCCTCTTCCTCGTGGCGGGGGATGAGGTACTGCTCCAGCATCGCGCGACGTGGACGAATAACGGTGGGACCTGGGGAATCCCGGGCGGTGCGCGGGATAAACCGGAGTCGCCGGAGCAGGCCGCGCTGCGGGAGACGGAGGAGGAAACCGGAATCTCGCCGGCAGACGTTGAGGTGCTGGATGCCATCGTCACTGCCGGGCCCTTCGAGGAAGGCTGGACCTATACCACGGTGTTGGCGCGGACGGTCTCGGGGCAGCGCTTGGCCACGACCGCTAACGAAGAATCCGCCGAGCTGCGCTGGGTCCCGTTTAACCAGGTAGAAGAGCTAGAACTCTTAGCGCCCTTCCGGGAAGCGCTGCCGCGGTTGTTGAAGTACTGGGAAGACATCACCAGGTGATACAGGCGCGCGGCAGGAACCTGTGGCACGCTGTAGGACATGATTGAAGTAGCCGGACTGACCAAACAGTACAAGTCTGTCCGCGCCGTCGATGACCTCACCTTCCAGGTGGAGCCGGGCCAAGTGACCGGCTTTCTGGGGCCCAACGGCGCTGGAAAATCAACGACGATGCGCATGATCCTGGGCTTGGACAAGCCCACCGCTGGCACCGCTCTGGTGCACGGCAAGCGCTACCGCGAGCTGAAGAACCCGCTGCGTGAGGTGGGCGCGCTTCTCGACGCCAAAGCGGTCCACGCCAACCGCACCGCTGCCAACCACCTGTTGTGGATGGCGCAGGCCAACGGTATCCCTACCTCCCGCGTCGATGAGGTGCTGGGCCTGGTGGGGCTGGCTGATGTTGCTGGCAAGAAGGCCGGCGGCTTCTCCCTCGGTATGGGCCAGCGCCTCGGCCTGGCTGCCGCACTGCTGGGGGATCCGGGCGTGCTGATCCTGGACGAGCCGGTCAACGGCTTGGATCCGGAAGGTATTCGCTGGGTGCGCTCGCTCGTGCGGGCGCTGGCGGCAGAAGGCCGCACGGTGCTCATCTCCTCCCACCTGCTGGCGGAGATGGCGCAGACGGCGGACCACTTGGTGGTCATTGGCCGCGGCAGGCTCTTGGCCAATCAGCGCACCTATGACTTTGTGAAGGAAAACTCCAGCGCTTCGGTTGTGGTGCGTTCGGAGCACCTGCGCGAGTTCGGCTCGGCGCTCAAGGAGGCTGGAGTGACCTTCCGCGAGTCGGTCGATGAAGAGCAGCGCCCGACGCTGGTGATCCCTCACCAGACCACAGACTACGTGGGCAAGCTGGCCTATTCCACGGGAGTGCCGCTGACGGAATTGACCCTCCACCGCGCCTCACTGGAGGAGGCTTATGTGGCCATGACGGATCGCGCGGTGCAGTACCAAGCGGAGGCACCGCAGAAAGGGGCCCAGTTCTAATGTTTTTCAACACTGTTCACGCGGAGTGGACGAAGCTGCGCACGACGAAGTCCTTCTGGTGGACCACCGCGCTCATCTTCCTCATCGTGACCGGCTGGACGCTGCTGAACTCGCTCAACGCGGGGGAGGCGGTGCTCGGCATTAGCCCGCTGCAGCCGATGAGCCTGGCCTCCGTCCTCCTGCTCATGGGCGTGCCGATCATGATGATCCAGGGCGCGATGATGGTGACCACGGAGTACCGCTACAAGACGCAATCCCTCACCTTCTTGGCCAACCCGAATCGCTGGAGCGTGGCCTGCGCCAAACTGGTGGTGTACGGCGTGATTGCGGCTGTCATCGCCTTCTTGGGATTGGTGTACATCTTCGTGTTGGCGGATCTCACGGCAAACGAATCCGCGGCGGAGGCCTTCCAGCCTTTCTCCAGCGACGACGGCAAGCACATGCTGTGGGCCTTCCCCATCGCGGCCTTTGGCGCGGTGCTCTTCGTGCAGGGGCTGGGTCTGCTGCTACGGCAGACCGCCGGCACGGTGGCGATTTCCCTCATCTTGTACATGGGCCTGGAAAACTTGGTGCGTTTGCTCCCGGTAGTGGGAGATAAGATCATCCACTTCATGCCGTTTACTGCTTTCCAGAACTGGGCGTTGGACTACGTGGATGAGAACGCCCCGTGGAGCTCGATTGGCTTTGAGGCCCTCGTCTTCTTCGGCTGGGCTGGTGTGCTGTGGATCCTGGGCGTTATCGTGCTGGAGCAGCGCGACGCGTGATCCCTTTTCCGCTTCTGGCGACGTTGGCGCTGTTGTCCGCAACAGCGCCCTTCGCTACTGATATGTACCTGCCGGTGATGCCGGAGATCGTCGCCGATCTGGGCACCACCCGGGCCATGGTGCAGCTGACCATTTCGGGCTTCTTCGTCGGCATGGGCATGGGCCAACTCGTCATGGGCCCGCTGTCTGATGCCATCGGGCGCAAGCGCCTCCTTGTCGCCGGCGCCTTTCTCGCTCTGCTGGCTTCCGTGTTAGCGGCGATGGCCCCGACGGCCTCGGTGCTCGTCGTGGCCCGCGTGCTGCAGGGCCTCGGCGGCGGTGCGTGCGTGGTGCTCTCCCGCGCGGTGGTCCCGGACCTCGTGCATGGTGCCGCGGCGGCGAAAGCCTATTCACTGCTCATGGCGCTCCAAGGTATCGCTCCTGCGGTAGCCCCGGTACTGGGCGGCATCCTGGCGGAGCCGCTGGGCTGGCGCGGCATTTTTTGGGTGCTTGCCGGGCTGCATGCGGTGCAGTTGGTCCTGGCCATCGCTATCGTCCCGGAAACTGCGGGCGGCCGCTCTCGCGATGGGTTGCTGCGCACGGTGGCGGGCAATTACTGGGCGGTGCTGACTAACGCCCGGGTCTGGGGCTACCTGGTGACCATGGCCTTCGGCTTCTGCTCGATGTTTTGTTACATCTCCGCCTCGGCCTTCGTGGTGCAAGAACAGTGGGGCTTTTCACCGCTGGGCTATTCGCTGATCTTCGGCATCAACTCCGTGGGCCTCTTTGCGGCCACGCTGGTGAATTCGCGGGCGATGGATTCGGTCTCCCCGGCGGTCATGTTGCGCATCGGCGTGACCGGGGTCTTTGTCTGCGGGGTGCTCCTCCTGCTGGCGGTACTGCTCGGCGCCCCGGTGTGGGTCTGCCTCATTGTGCTTTTTGCTTGCGTGGCACCGACCGGCTTCATTATGGGCAACGCCACCGCCTTGGCCACGGGTTTGATGCGCCCGCGGGCGGGCAGCGTGTCCGCGATCATGGGCTTTGGGCAGTCCATGCTAGCCAGTGCCATCAGCCCGCTCATGGGCTGGGGCTCGAACGCCGCGCTGACCATGGCCATCGGCATGGTGTGCTGCAGCTTCATCTCGCTGTGCGGCCTCGTGGTGTCCACGCGTCTGGCTCGTGGAGCTGCGTGAAGTTCAACAGATGTGCACAACGCAGAGAGCGTTCATGCGTATTATTGGCCGCATGGCTACCCCACGTCTCGCTGAGCTTCGCCTGAGCAAGTTCAAGTCCTTCCAAGATGCTGTATTGACTCTGCATCCAGTCACTTTTCTGACTGGCCTAAACAGTTCTGGAAAGTCGAATGCTTTGGATGGGCTGGAGGTTTTGTCCCGCTTGGCATCGGGGGCAGAACTAGGAGACGCACTTGATGGGCGCATGACCCAAACCGGCCCGATCCGAGGTGGCTCTCGTGGTTGCGCCCCGCATGGCACCGAGAGCTTTGAACTGGGCTGTACCGTTGAATCTGGGACAGATACGTACCGCTATGACGTCGAGGTTCAGGTATATCCGGAGTTGCGTGTTGTCAAAGAAAGCCTCGTGGGTACCGGATATTCCGTAAAGAGCGGCACCCGCACTAGCGATGCAGAGTTGTTTAAGACCCAGCCGGCAGCAGACAACCGAGCTGGGATCTACACGTTAATTTTTAGCGGAAAGCGTGGGGCAAACCCCACCACACTCTTGCGTGACTCTCGCCTTATCTTGGGACAGATTAAAGCGGTGCTTGCGGGAAAGAACCGTGCAGAGAATTCAGTGTTGAAAGGGGCGTCGATTGTGTCCATGGCGCTTCGATCAGTGTTTCACCTCGATCCAGTCCCCAGCCTTATGCGGGATTACGTTCCAAGGAAGAGCACGCAGCTGAAGCGTAGCGGTGAGAACCTCTCGGCGGTGCTGTGGCAGTTGCACAAGGATTCCCCCAAGACTTTCCAAGAGCTAGGGCAGCTGGCCGCTCACGTGACTGGAGTGGATTCCACACTGGACTTTATTGACTCCCCGTTGGACGAAGTCATGCTGACCCTCGTGGAACACTTCGAAGATGGAAAGCAAGAAAGAACGCCTGCTCGTGAAATGAGCGATGGCCTCCTCCGATTCCTCGCAATTGCAACGGCGCTTAAAACTGCGCCCAAGGACTTGGATATCGAACAGCCACTTGAACTTGGTGATGACGTAGAGAACCCAGTAGCTCAAATTGTCGTCGAAGAAATGGAAAACGGGCTCCACCCTTCGCAGGCGCAAAGAGTTATGCAGATGCTTAGCGAATCCGCACGCAAACATGACTCGCAGGTTCTTGTCACGACCCACAGTCCTGCCATCTTGGACCAGATTTCTGGGGAGAAAAACGGTCAGGTAGCAGTGTGCTACCGGGATAGCAGAACCGGGCAAAGCGAGCTCTCGCCTTTGGTGGAGTTACCGGATTTCGTGGAATCCATTTCCAAGCACAGCTTGGGTGCTGCGGTCACCGCTGGTGAATTAGTCGATGACACCGAAACGCAGATTAGTTTCGAGAACATGAATCGGCTTTTTGGGATCGGCTGATGCGCGTTTACTTCATCGATACCTCTGTGCTGGATAACCTGCTTGCGATTCCTCACAAATGCCAAGCTAAAGAACAAGCCAAAATCGATTTTGCGGAACGCCAAAGTGAGAACGCGAAGTTCATCCTGCCGATTACCGCGGTGATTGAAACCGGAAATCACATTGCGCAGCTTCCGCAGGGCGACGTGAGGCGCAATATTGCGGAAAAATTTTCCCAGATGCTAGAGCTGACCGCCCATCAACAAGCCCCATGGATCCTGCATGACTTTCAGTGGAACAAGGAGTTCATCACCGAGCTCGTCTCAAGGCACCGTGCGGGTCTATCAATGGTGGATATGATGACTCAGCAGGTTGGTGGCGGCGACCTTTGTATTCTGACTGAGCGCGAGCTGTATAAGCGCGCCACCGGAATTACCGCAGAAGTGTGGACATACGATGCGGCGCTGGGTGCATATTCTGGATAGGTCATGCCCAATCAAGGGCGAGGCAAATCGAGCTCGCGGGCGTGCTCCTACTGCAGCGCTGAAGTCAGGCGCATGACGTTGTCCACGTAGCGGCGCAGCACGCCGCGCTCGTTCCACTCTTCGAGGGTGAGCTCGTGGCAGACCTTCTTGTAATTGGTGGCCAGCTGGGTGAAATCCTCGATGAGGTCGCCCTTGGCCACCAGCATGGTCGATTCATAGTTGAGGCCGAAGGAGCGCATATCCATGTTGGAAGACCCGAACATGCACAGCGGTTCGCGCTCCGGCAGGCCCGGGTCCGCCAGGATGAACTTGGAGTGCAGCACGAAGGGCTCGGGGAATTGGAAGATCCGTACGCCGGCCTCCAGGAGCGCCTGGTAGTAGGAGGACTGCGCGTGGTGGACCATGAACTGGTCCGCCTTCGCGGACACTAGGAGCTCCACTTCGACGTCACGGTAGCAGGCGGTGGTCACCGCCTCCAAGAGGGACTCATCCGGGATGAAGTAGGGCGAGCAGAGGATGAGCTTTTCCTTTGCGTGGTGCACCACCGAGTTGAACATGCGCAGGTTGGGTTCCGTGGTGTAGCCGGGGCCGGAGGGGACCAGCTGGAGGTGGTTGGAGTCCGCCGTCATGGCGTCGTCATAGGGCTGCATGTCCAAGGACAGCTGCTCCTCTGATTCCAGATACCAATCCACCGCGAACACCGCGGCGAGCGAAGTGACCACCGGTCCGGTCATTTCGACCATGTAGTCGATCCATGCGCGGTCCTTGGTCTTGTATTCACGCTTGATCATGTTCATCGAGCCCAAGAAGCCCGTGTGGCCGTCAATGACCACGATCTTGCGGTGGTTGCGCAAATCCGGGCGGCGGAAACGTCCCTTATGCAGCTGCAGCGGAAGCATGAGCCGCCAGTCGACGTCAATCTCGGTGAGGCGCTTGCCCAGCGTGAAGTAGCCCTTGTATTTCAGGCTGCCGATCTGGTCCAGCAGCAGTTTAACCTCCACGCCGCGTTCGCGGGCGCGCGCCAAGGACTGGAAGAAAACATCGGTCACCTCATCCCAAGACTGGATGTAGATCTCAATGAGCACGTATTTCTCAGCCCGGTCCACGGCCCGCGCCATGGCCAAGATGGCCTCCTCATAGGAGGCGTGGAGGCCCTTGTTGTGCCCGATGAGGGCCGGGTGCCCGGTGAGGTTGCGGTTGAGCTGGATGAGGGATTCCACCTCCGGGGAAAGCCGGCCGGAGGGATGGTTGGGGGTGGAGGCGGTGACGTCGTTGAGAAGCGCGTTGGCCTCTTGTTGGATGCGGTGACGGCGGCGGTTGATGTAGGGCGAGCCCATGAGCAAGAACAGCGGCAGCCCCACGATCGGCAGCACCAGAATGGCCAGCAGCCAGGCGGTAGAGCTGGAGGGGCGGCGGCCCTCGGGGACCACGCCGATGGCGATGATCTTGATGCCGTAGTCAATAACCAGCAGCACGAGCTGCCAGACGGAGAGATCGACGTTCACGTTCATGGCAGGCTAGCGCACCGACGCGAAATCGGGGACATCGAAATCTGCGATCAGCGGCACGTGGTCGGAAGTCTTGTCACCGGCGCGCTCCACCATGTCCACCTGGGCGCCCTGGACGAGGCGCGCTAGTGGCTCGCTGGCTAGCTGGAAGTCGATGCGCATGCCCTCGTTCTTCTGGAAGCGCAGGGACTTGTAATCAAAGTAAGTCCAGCGCTCCTCTTCGGTGAAACGGCGCGTAACCTCCTGCAGCCCGGCCTCCTGAAGCATCTGGAAAGCCGCGCGCTCGGGCTCGGTAACGTGCGTCTTGCCGCGGAAAAGAGAGATGTCCCAGACGTCCTCATCCCGTGGAGCAATGTTGAAATCGCCCGTGAGCAGTAGTTTCGATTGCGCGCGGGTTTCCACATAGCGCGCCAAGGAGTAGAGAAAGTCCAGCTTGTAATCGAAGTGCCGGTCCGTAATCTCGCGCCCGTTGGGAACATAGAGGGACCAGATCTCAATCCCGCGGATGCGGGCTGAGACCGCCCGGGCCTCGCGCTTTTGCTCCTTGGCGGGGTCCTTGTGGAAACCCGGCTGAGCGGGGAAGAAGGTCTGGACCTCCTCCGGTTCTTCCTTGGAGAGGATGGCCACGCCATTCCACTGGTTCAGGCCGTGGCAGGTGACGTGGTAGCCGGCCTCCTCGAAAGGCTCGCGGGGGAACTTCGCATCCGCCACCTTGGTTTCTTGCAGGCAGAGCACGTCGATGTCGTGTTTGGCCAGCAAGTCCACCGCGCGCTGGGCGCGGGTGCGGACGGAGTTGATGTTCCAGGTAGCGATGCGCATGTGGTTTAGGGTACTTGAGGCAGGCGACGGGCGTAACGGTGGCGGTGCTGCTCGAGGAAGCCGAGCTTCTCATAGAGCCGAATCCCGGCCGTGTTACCTGCCACGACCTGCAGATAGGCCTTCTCAGCACCCTGGGCTTTGCCCCAGGCCAGCATGTGCGCGCCCAGCGCGGTGCCCAGTCCCTTGCGGCGCCAACCTTCGGCGACCTCCACGGCGGAATAGCCCAGCCACACGGTGCCGTCACCGGATTCCGTCAGCGTGCCCCGCGTAATCGCGATGGTCTCACCCGTCGGGGCGAGCAGGCGCCCAAAGCCCATCGTCCCGTCGATGCGGCTGCGCAGGTACTCCAGGGCCAACGGCGGCAGGGCCTGACCACGGAAGTGGTAGAGGTCGAGCCACTCGGAATCGGGCTGCTTGTCGATACGGAAGCTGACGTCCCCCGGGGCAGGGAGATCTGCCAAATCGCGCACCATCACGAGGATCTCCGGTTCGAGCTGCCAGGCTTCGGGTTCGGCCGCCAGCAGCTTCTCCGCGGAGGCACCGATGCGCTCCGGAATGGCCAGGCACACGGGCAGATCGTGGCGGGCATAAAACGCTTCGATCTCCTCCATCGGCACCGGGAGGAAACCCGCGGAAGGTCCCAGCGGGATCGCCGAATTGGAGCGGCCGGTCACGCCGTCGCCAGCGCGCATGAGCCACTGGCCATCCGAGGTCCACGTGTGCTCCTTGCCGGGAAAGGCCGCCGCGGTGGCCACCTCGACGGCCCGGATATCGGAGTTGCGGACCGTGCGCGGCGAGAGGCGCTTAATAATCTTGAGCTGCTCCGGCGGAATCTCCACCGCGTCGAGCGAAGACGGGTAGCCGCCGACCTCTTGTGGCCGGATGAGCAGCGGATCCAGGCTGAGCACATGGCCGATGACATCGCTGTACACGCCGTCGAAATCGCGCCGGGCCACGACGCGCTCGCCCACGGAGACGTCATCGGAGCGGAAGATGCGGGACATTAGTCGTCGTGCCCGAAGGGGTCCTCGTCCTCGCCCGGCAGCCAGGTAAGCCCGGCTTCGGTCCACCCGTTGCGCTTGATGACCTTCTTGGCCTGGCGCTTGTAGCGGCCGGTGAGCACGTCGGTGTAGACAAAGCCGTCGAGGTGGCCGGTTTCGTGCTGCAGCATGCGCGCGAAGAAGCCGTAGCCCTCGATGGAGATGTCCTCGCCCTTCTCGTTCTTGCCGGTCACGCGGGCCCAGTCGGCGCGGCCGGTGGGGAAACCCTCGCCGGGGACGGAGAGGCAGCCTTCGTCCTCGGAGCCGTCGTCAGCCGGCATGGTCTCCGGGATCTCGGAGGTTTCCAGCACCGGGTTGATGACGCAGCCGCGGCGCATGCCGCCGTCGGGAAGCTCGGTGCCATTGGGGCCGTCGGTGTCGGGGCAGTGGTAGACAAAGAGGCGCTTGTTCACGCCGATCTGGTTAGCGGCCAGGCCAACTCCGTGCGCGGCGTCCATGGTTTCGTGCATGTCCGCGATGAGCTCCTGTAGCTCAGGAGAGTCGATGGCTTCGGTGACCGGCTCGGTGGGATTGTGGAGGACCGGGTCGCCGTGGATAACGATGGGACGAATAGTCATGGCATACAGTCTAAGCATGCACTCCCTGTCAGACCTAGACGCCGCGATTTTGGAGTTCGAGTCCCACGCCCCGCGCGATATCGGCGCCAAGGAGGAGGCCATCCGCACGCAGCTGGACATCACTCCGGTGCGCTATCACCAGCGCCTCAACGTGCTCCTGGATGACCCCGCGGCGCACGCCTCCTACCCGCTGTTGGTCACCCGCCTGCGCCGGCTTCGCGACGTCCGCGACGACGTCCGGCGCGCCGCACGCGATAATGCCCCAGACTGAGCGAATCAGATACTAAAGTTGCCAATGTGACTAATGTGAATCCGGAAAACTCTGCCTCGTCCGCTGACCACGCGCGCCACGCCGCCGATTCTGACGCGGCTGCCGCCCCGGCCGCCGCTGCCGCTCCTGCGAGCAAGCTCCCCCTGCGCGGGCTCGCCATGGTGCTCATCGCCGTTGCCGTCATGCTCGGCATGTGGGCGCTTTATGCCATGACCTCTGATGATTCGGAGGACACCGCGCAGAACGCGCCGGCAGGCAACGATGCTGTCGTATCCGGCCCCGCGACTGGCGGCGCCGAGGGTGACGGTGCTGCCGCCGGTGGCGCGGAAGGAGAGGCGGACAAGAACCGCGAGGAGTCGGATGCTGCCGGTGCTGACGCCGAGGCTGGCGCAGACGGCGATGCTGAAGCCGAGCGTGACGCTGCCCGCGACGACAACGCTGAGGAAGGCGCTGCCGCAGGTAGCCCCGACCGAGCCCAGGCGGAGATCCCCGTCAACGTCTACAACAACTCCGGTCGCGCCAACTTCGCTGCCGATGAGGCCGAGCGCCTGAAGTCCCAGCACTTCCACATCGCCGAGGTGGGCAATATCAGCGGCGACGTCCTCGTGGCTCCGAAGACCACCGTCTACTTCCCGGAGGGGGATGCGGCCGCCGAGAGCCTCGCCAAGGAAGTTGCCGCCCAGTACTACGGTGCCAACGTACCGGCGGAAGCGATTGCCCCGTACCCGGCCGAGCTGACCGGGGACTACACCAAGGGCGATGCCGTCGTGGTTGTCCTCGCGGTTCCCCAAGCCTAGGGAATAAAATCTTATTAAATTCATCCGCCCGACGGATAGGATGAATGGGTGAATATTCCGGAAGAGAACTTCGCCCGCTCGCCCGAGCCCACGCTGGGTGTTGAGTGGGAAGTTGCCCTCGTTGATCCAGCGACCTGGGATCTCGTGCCACGCGGCGCTGAACTCATCGACCGCGTGCGCGCTGCTCATCCCGACATCCACCTGGAAAAGGAATTCCTCCAAAACACGGTGGAGCTGGTAACCGGGGTGTGCCGGACGGTGCCGGAGGCGATGGGGGACCTGCGGGCGTCGCTCAGCGCCGTGCGTGAGGCGGCCGACTCCTTGGGTGTGCGCCTGTGGGCCTCGGGCGGGCACCCCTTCACGGACTTTCGGAAGAACCCCGTCTCCAACAAGGAGAGCTACTCCGAAATTATCAACCGCACCCAGTATTGGGGGCAGCAGATGCTGTTGTGGGGCACGCACGTGCACGTCGGCATCAGCCACGAGGACCGCGTGTGGCCCATCATTAATGCGCTGATGACCAAGTACCCCCACCTGCTGGCAATTTCCGCCTGCTCGCCGGGGTGGGAGGGGCTCGATACCGGCTATGCCTCCAACCGCACGATGCTCTACCAGCAGCTGCCCACCGCGGGCATGCCCTACCAGTTTGAGAACTGGGAGCAGTGGAAGTCCTATATGCGGGACCAGGCTATTTCGGGAGTCATCAACCACACTGGCTCGATGCACTTCGACGTCCGCCCGGCCTCCAAGTGGGGCACGGTGGAGGTGCGGATTTCCGACGCCGCCTCCAACCTCCGCGAGCTCTCCGCCATCGTGGCGCTGACACACTGCCTCGTGGTGCACTATGACCGCATGATCGACGCCGGCGAAACGCTGCCCACGCTGCAGCCGTGGCACGTGGCGGAGAACAAGTGGCGCGGCGCGCGCTATGGCATGGACGCGCTGGTCATCACCTCGCGCGAGACCGATGAACGCTGGATCAAGGATGAGCTGGCGGATCTCTTGGTGGAGCTGGCTCCGCTCTCGGAAGAGCTGGGCTGCGCCCGGGAGCTGCAGCTGGTGCAGGAGATCATCGATGGCGGGGCGGGCTATGAGCGCCAGCGCCGTTTGTACCAGGAGACCGGCAGCTGGCAGAAGGTGGTTGAGGCCACCGCGGATGAGATGGAGCGGCTGGCGTAAGTACCGAACGATCAATTAAGGCCCGAAAATTGGGAGGTTTCAGGGGCTTAATTGATCGAAACGTCCCAACTGGGAAGCTGCCTCAGCTCAAAGGCGACGTTTCGATCAAATAGCCCCGCAAAACCGCCTTGGTTTTAGCCCTTAATTGATCGAAACGTCCCCCTAGCTCTCCGCGACCGCGCGCTTGCGCGGCGCAATGAAGCCCCACACGGCGTAGACCACGATGAAGGCCAAGCAGGACAGCGTCCACAGCGAGGTCGCCCACGGCTGGAAGGACTCGATGGCGTCGAGGTTGGCCGAGGACATGGTGAACCACACGGGCACCGACATGAAGGGCAGCGAAAGCACGAACAAGGCCGCCACGGAGGCAAGCCCCGCGAGCTGCTCACCGCCCTTGCCGGACACGCGCGAGCTCACCGCCTGGTTAACCGAGACGAAGACCATGACGATGAAGGGGATGGTCCACACGAAGTGGTGGTACCACGAGAAGGGGGAGACCAAGCAGGTGCTCAGGCCCGTCAGCGCGAAGGCAGCCGAGCGGTTGCCGCGCAGGTAGGCGGTGCGCAGCGCTAGGCAGGTCAGCGCGAAGACCACGATGACCGCTAGGATCCACCAGATGCCGCCGTCGATGCCGAGCTCGCGGAACATGAGCGAGCGCAGCGACTTTGCCCCGGGGTTGGCATGCTCGCCCACACGCGAGGAGTTGAACATGGCATCGGTCCAGAACACCATCGCATCAGGCACGAAGAGGAATCCGAGCAGCACCGTGACCAGGAAAGTGATCACCGCACCCGCGGCGGCCCACCAGCGCTTCTCAAAGAGCAGTGCTAGGCCCATGTACGCCGGGGTCAGCTTGATTCCGGCTGCCAGGCCGATGCCCACGCCCGGCAGGCGGCGCTTGATGGGCAGGAAGTCAAAGGCCACGAGCAGCATGAGGAAGACGTTGACCTGCCCGTAGTACAGCGACCCGTGCATCGTCTCATTCGCCGGGGTCAGCGCGGTAAGCAGCACCGCGATGAGGACGGCCGCCGGGGTCATCTTCACGCCCCGCTCGCGGAAGATCATGATGATGATGGCCAGCACAGCCAAGAACATGAGCGAAGGCCAGATAATGGTCAGCGCGTCCTTGCTAAAGAACGGCAAGACTTTGAACAGCAGGCCCGCAAAGGGTGGGTAAGTGAAGGGGAATTCAAAGATATAGGGGGCGTCGTAGAGCAGGCCACCGGCGTTGAGATCTTCGCCAGCCATGCGGTAGATGGCGAGGTCGAAGGGGAGGATGAAGGTGAAGGCCTTGTGGCCATCGAACTGGATGATCTTGTACACCATCACCGCGATGCCCAGTGCGAGGACAGCACACATCGTTGGTACGCCTTGCAGCTTCTTCACGTCGACTCTCCTCGTCTGACCACCTATTAGTGCCTTTTGCAGCCTATATTATTGTCCCCGCATTTCCCGGCAGAAAGGCACCGTGTCCTTACTTTCGGCGCATCGAACGCGCGGCCGGGCTCTCGTTGCGTGTCATCGATTCCGGGGGACCGTACAGGCCCTCGCGGCGGGCGATACGCGTGGTTCTCTGCGCGGTCACCGGGCTGGTGATCATGGCGAAGAGGACGAGCAAGACGAGGATTCCCAGGTCGCCCCTCTCGGCCACGCTGAAGTCCTCGGAGCCCGTCACCTTGATGATCGCGCCCACGATGGTGAAGATGAGCCCTGTGGTCTGTGGTTTGGCGATGGCATGCACACGCGCCATCGTGTCCTTAAAGCGCGCCACGCCAATCGCGGCCGCCAAGATGAGGATGGAGCCGACGAGGATGAGGATGATGGAGAGGATATCGGCAATCAGTGCGTAACTCATGAATCCCTCTTCCTAAATCGGGTGACAGAGACCGTGGAGATGAAGCCGAGGAGCGCCACGACGATCATCGCGTTGGAGACCGTCGTGTCCAGCGTCCAGCAGATATAGGTGGCCAGGGCGCATTGGAACATGGCCACGAGTCCGTCCATAGCGATGAGCCGGTCGAGCGAGTTCGGGCCGATGACGATGCGCCACGTGGTGATGAGGAATGCCACCACGAGGAAGCCGGCGGCCACGGTGAGCAGGATGTTATACAGGTCCGTATCCATCAGGGGTGGCTCCTTTCAAAGATGGCAATCATATCGGCCTCGAGCTTGCGTACGGCCGCGATTTCGCGTTCCAGGTCCTCTTCGGAATCGGCGTTCAGCAGGTGGATGGTCAACATGCGGTTGGCAATGTCGATATCGGAGACCGTGCCGCCGGGCTGCAGGTTATACAGGCTGACCGCCAGCGAGAGAATGAACTCGTTCTCCACTCGCATCGGCAGCTTCACAATCGCCGTCTTCGGCACCGGCTGCGGGCGCACCGCCAGCCAGCCGACCATGATGGAGGCCTCCATGAGCTCTATAAACCACTGCGCCATGAAGACGAGCAGTTTGCCCCAGCTCACCGAAATCCCCGCCACGGGCATGGCCGGCAGCGGCAGCGCAAAGACGATGACGAGGCTGACGAGCAGGCCACCCACCAGGTTCGCTACGGTAACTTCGCCCATGAGCATGCACCACATGACGACGATCCACACCATGAACCATGGCCGGAAGCGGTGCTTAATACCGGAGAATCTCATCGCGTCACCTCCTTTTCATCATCGTCCACGGTCGTGGGGAGTGTAGCCGTCGTGCTTGGCGACGTCCTCGTGGTCGGCGCCACCGGTTCCGGATCCGGGAGGGGCTCGCTGCGGTTCTTTCGCGAATCCGCGCCCTCCTCGTAGCGCTCAGCGGGGTCTAAGTGACGCGTCGGGTCCTCGGCGGAGTCACCCAGGACGGCATAGCGGTAGATGGAATCATCCTGCGCCGAGGTGGCCGCGCGGGTGGTGACACCAGAGATGGGGCCCGCCAGGAAGGACATCGATACCGAGGCGATGACGAGCAGGGAGGTCGACGCCAGCATGCCGAAGGGCACGCGGCCGACGTCATCGCGCTCCTCCAATTCGACGTACTCGGTGACTTCTCCCAGTGGGGAAGGCCGCACCATGGCGAGGTTGCCCTCGGGCGCATCGCCGCGGTCGCGCAGGAAACCCTTGGCCCACACGAGGATCATGACGTAGAGGGTCAGCAGGGAGGTGACCACCGCGCCGCCGATGAGGACCCAGGACAGCCAGGAACCTTCATTCGCGCCGGCTTGGAGCAGCATGATCTTGCCCAGGAAGCCGGAGAAGGGCGGGATACCGCCCAGGTTCATGGCCGGGATGAAGTACAAGATGGCGATGAGCGGCGCGGTGTAGATCAGGGAGCCCAAGCGCCGCAGCGAGGAGGTGCCGGCTTGGCGCTCGATGAGGCCCACCACCAGGAACAGTGCGGTCTGCACCAGAATGTGGTGCACCGCGTAGAAGATGGCGCCGGACAGGCCCTGCGCGGTTCCGAGGGCAACGCCGAAGATCATATAGCCGATGTGGCTGACCAGTGTGAAGGACAGCAATCGCTTGATATCCGATTGGGCGATAGCGCCCAAAATACCCACGAGCATCGTGGCCAGTGCGACCCACATGAGAAGGACGTCCAGCCCGCCATCAGTAAAGATCGAGGTGCGCGCGCGGATGATGGCGTAGACACCAACCTTGGTGAGCAGGCCCGCGAAGACGGCGGTGACCAGCGAGGGGGCGGTGGGGTAGGAGTCCGGTAGCCAGGCATCCAGCGGGAAGACGGCCGCCTTAATTCCGAAGGCGATGAGCAGCACGGAGAACACCGCGGTGCGGGTACCCGCGGGGATATCCTCCATCCGGATGCCAATCTGGGCCATGTTCATCGTGCCCACCGTGGCGTAGACATAGGCCAAAGCCAGCACGAAGATGAGCGAGGACGCCATGGAGACCATGACGTAGCCCACGCCGGCCCGCACGCGCGCCGGTGAGGCGCCGAGGGTGAGCAAAACGTAGGAAGCTACGAGGAAGATTTCGAAGCCCACGTAGAGGTTGAACAAGTCACCGGCCAGGAAGGACACGTTCACGCCCATGGTCAGCAGCATGTAGGTGGGCAGGAAAGCCGCCACTGGCTCGTCCTTCGTACCGTCGCGCACGCCCTGTGCGATCGCGTACCACATGACGGAGAAGAGGACGATGGAGGAGGTAAAGAGCATGACCGTGGACAAACGGTCCGCCACCAACGTGATGCCCACCGGCGCGTCCCAGCCGCCCACCTGAAGGGTTTGAATGCCGGTGGTATCCGCGATGGCAATCAGAGCGGCATTCACCACGGCGAGCGTGAGCAGCGAGAAGAAAGCGATGCGGCGCTGCGCATTGGTATTGCGCGCAAAGAGCATCGCCAGCGCAGCAGCCAAGGCCGGGATGATGATCGGCAGGGGGATCAGGTAGCTGATATACGGCAGCAACAGATCCACTAGGGGCGAGATGGTCTCACTCATCGGTCGCCTCCTTCACGGGAGCCTCGAAGAACTCGGGGCCAAACTTATCGCCTTCCTTGGTGGTGCGGCCGGTGGTCGGGTCATTAGACGCGTCGTGGTCAGGGGCGGCTGAAGCATTGCCCGGGCGCGAGGCAATCGCCGCGATAGCGGCGTCCTCGGTGTCGTCCTCAATCACGTCCGCGGAGCGGTAGCGGTATTGGCGGTAAGCCAAGGTGAGGATGAAGCCGGTCAGCGCCATCGAAATGACGATGGCCGTGAGGATCATCGCCTGGGCCAGCGGATCGGCGATCTGATCGCCGTAGGGGAGGGAGTTCCGGCCGTCGATAGGCGGCGAGCCTGCCTGGCCGCCAGCCATGAGCATGAAGAGGTTCGCGCCGTTGCCCAGCAGCAGGATGCCGAGCAGCATTTTGGTCATCGCGCGGTCGAGCAACAGGTAGACTCCGGTGCCGCAGAGCACGCCCGCAGCGAGCAGGAGCATGAGATTGGCATCCATTAGGCGTGTCCTTTCTCTGCCGTGGCAGCGGTTTCTTTTGCTTGTGTGCGGCGCGCCAGGGAGCGTGCGCGATCGCGGGCGCGTTGCTTACGCATCTCTTCTTCCTCATCGAGCTTCGCGCCCAAGGAGGACAGCACGTAGAGCGTCAGGCCAATGACGATGAGGTAGACGCCGGCGTCGAAAATCAGCGCGGACGGCAGCGACACATCACCGATGAGCGGTATACCTACCTTCGTGTACCCAGAGGTCAGCGGCGGGTAGCCCAAGAGCATCGGGGTAATAACGGCGCTGAGGGAGAGCAGCAGGCCTACCGCCATGGTGCGGCCGCCGTCGAGAGGCAGCGCCTCTTCGAGCTCATCGCGGCCGCCAGCCAGGTAGCGCAGAATCAGCGCGAGAGCGGCGACGAGGCCACCGGCAAAACCG
Source organism: Corynebacterium sp. HMSC072A04 (assembly GCF_001809235.1). Classification (NCBI taxonomy): domain Bacteria; kingdom Bacillati; phylum Actinomycetota; class Actinomycetes; order Mycobacteriales; family Corynebacteriaceae; genus Corynebacterium; species Corynebacterium sp. HMSC072A04. The sequence continues at coordinate 29,676 of NZ_KV796780.1, forward strand.
CCGCCAGGGGCGTTGTGGCCACCGAAGAAGAAGTACAGGGACAGCACCATCATCGAGGGGAAGAGGATGCGGGTGCTCACGTCCACCATGAGCGAGCGGTTGAGCGCCTTTTCGGATTCCACGCCCGCGGCCAGCCAGCGGCGGCCGGTGACCTTCAAGGTCGGGCGGCGGGAGGCGCGGGTAAAGCTCTGCGTGCGGAAAATCAGCGAGGCAATACCCGTTGCGGCAATGACGAGCACCGTGATCTCGCCGAAGGTATCCCACGCGCGCAGGTCCACGAGCAGGACGTTGACCGTGTTGGCGCCGTGGCCAATCTCCTTGGCCAGATCCGGCATGTACTGCGAGATGGGCTCCTCGCGCCGAGCGTTGATGGCAAACATGCCCACCACGGTGACGGCGAGGCCAACGCCTACCGCGAGCCAGGCGCGCAGGCGCCCGGTCTTGGGGTCCTGCTTCCACTCGGTATTAGCCGGCATACGGCGCAGCACCAGCATGAAGAGCACCATGATGATGGTTTCCACGAGGAGCTGCGTCAACGCCAGGTCCGGAGCGCCCTGCAGCGCAAAGATGAAGGACAAGGCGTAGCCGGTCACACCCACCAGGATGACCCCGGAGAGGCGGTTATCCAACACCGTCGAGGCAATGGCGGCGATGATGATGATCACCGCGGCGATGGCCTGCCAAGGGTTCTCGGCCACGATCATGCGCACGTTGGTGATATCACCGTTGATGAGCATGACGATGGGCAGCACCATGAGCGTGGCGAAGATGACCGTGAGGTTGTATTGCAGCGAACCGCGCTGCGTGGAGGCGGTAATGCGCAGGGAGAGCTGGCGCAGGGCGTTGATGATGGCGTCGTAAGCATCGTCGGCAGAGCCCAATGCTGGGTAGGTGAATTGGGCCTTGGTGAGCGCCTGGCGCTGCCAGTGGAGGAGGGAACCCGCAGCGATAATGATCACGGAGAGCAGCAGCGGGATGGTCCAGCCATGCCACAGAGCGAGCTCGGAGGCGTCCTGCGCCCCAAAGGTGTTGTCCAAGTGCTGCGTGATGCCGTGGGAAAGCGGCAGCGGCAGCAGTCCGAAGAAGATGGTGAGCAGGGTCAGCACTGCCGGTGGGATCCACAGGAAGGGGCCAATGTGGTGCATGTTTGCTACCGCCTCAGAGGGCTCGTCCTGGCCCTTGGAGGAGAAGGCTCCCCACAAGAAGCGCAGCGCGTAGGCCATCGTCAGCGCGGAACCGACGACGACGGTGACAAGCAGCATGTTGCGCGGCATGCCGACCAGAAGCTCCTCGCCCATGATGGCCTCGAGCGTGGCTTCCTTGGACACGAAGCCCAGCAGGGGCGGGATACCGGCCATGGACATCGCGGGGAGGATGGCCAGGACGTACAGCGCGGGATTCTTCTTGCCCAGGCCCGCAAGCTTGTCGATGTCCCTGGTTCCCGTCGAATGGTCGATAGCGCCGACGATCATGAAGAGCGCGGCCTTGAAGAGGGAGTGCGCGACGGTCAGCGCCAGTCCTGCCTGCATCGCCTCGCGGGAGCCAATGGCGATGATGGCGGTAATAAAGCCCAGCTGCGAGACGGTGCCGTAGGCCAGGATGAGCTTCAGGTCACGCTGCTTGAGCGCCATCCAGCCGCCGAGCAGCATGGTGAAAGCACCCAAGGGGAGGACCACGAGGTGCCAAGTGGGGATGTCATGCACCGAGGGGGCAAGGCGTGCGACGAGATAGATGCCGGCCTTCACCATGGCCGCGGAGTGCAGGTAGGCCGAGACCGGGGTCGGTGCGGCCATGGCACCGGGCAGCCAGAAGTGGGCTGGGGCGATGGCGGACTTGGAAAGCGCACCACAGAGAATGAGCACGATAGCCACGGTGAGGTAGGGCGTGTTGGCGAGGTCCTCGGTGGCGGCGATACTGCTGAAAGACCACGCGCCGGTCTGGCGGCCGAGGAGGGTAATACCCACCAGCATGGCGAGACCGCCCAGGACGGTGACCATGAGCGCCTGCTGCGCTGATCGACGCGACGAGGCTCGCTCGCCGTAATAGCTCACCAAGAGGAAAGACAGCAGGGAAGTGATTTCCCAGAAGACGTAGAGCAGCAGGAAATTATCGGAAATCACCAGGCCATACATGGCCGTGGCAAAGCCCACCATTTGGCTGCTGAAGAGGGCGAGGCGCCGCCGGGAGTGGTTGAAATAGCCCCAGCAATAGAGCAGGACCAGCGCGCCTACACCCAGGATGATGAGGCTGAATAACGCGGAAAGCGCATCCATGCGGAAGCTGACATTGAGGTGCGCTGCTGGCATCCAGTTGAGGTCATAGGCCAGCTGGTTGCCGTCGCGCAGCGTGCCATCGGTCAGACGTTGGAGCACCCAGAAGAACCCAACCGCGGGCACTATTGCCAAGAGGCCGAAGGCACGGCGGCCGAGATAGAAAATCAGGAAGGGAGCGGCGATGGTGGTTAGAACCAAGGCACAAAAGAGAGTGAGCACGAGGTTGCGGTGGCGTCCTTTCCTTGTCGGGGGACTGGGCTAAACCCACCGCACTGGCGGGCGTCTACTAGTGCTCACGATACAGTCTGAAATCCCAATTTTCACTTTTTCATTTCATACAGTTATATATGCGTCTCCTGTTGGCGTTCTTCCACGTCGCTAGCGGCTCAGGTTGGAGGGGTACTGCGCCGCCCGCCCGGGATACCCGGGCCACGGTGGGCAGCGCTGCGGTGCGCTTAGGCGAAGCGCTGCAGGAAGAGCGCCTCGGCGATGGCGATCTTTTCAATCTCGGTCGGGTCGACCGATTCGTTAGCAGAGTGGATGGTGCACTGCGGCTCCTCGACGCCGAAGAGTGCGATCTCCGCGTTTGGGTGCTTCTCCTGCAACTCCACGGTCAGCGGGATGGATCCGCCCATGCCCTGGGTGATGGTCTCCCCACCGAATGCCTCGCCGAGGCACTCGCCGAGCAGAGCCACCGCGGGCTTTGCCGGGTCGGTCTCGAATCCCAGGTTGGCCTCCAGGATGGTGACCTCGATGTGTGCGCCCCACGGGACGTGCTTCTTCAGGTGCTCGGCCACGGCCTCCGCGGTGGCGCGGGGATCCATGGTGGCGGGGGTGCGCAGGTTGATGTTGGCTTCTGCGGTGGCGGGCACGGCATTGACGGCCTCGGCCACCGGGGTGGAAGTAAAGCCGGTGATGGTCACTGCCGGGCGGGCCCAAATCATATCCGCGATAGCGGTGGCACCGGCCGGGTCCTGCGCGCCCATGACCTCGGTGCCCTCGAGCATTTGCGCGTCGGCGCGGAAGTTCTCCTCGCTGTAGGCGGTGTCCTGGCCCTCGGCCAGCGGCCAGGTGCCTTCGCAATCGACGCCGTCGATAGTCGTGCGGCCATACTCATCCGTCAGGGAATCCAGCGCGCGCATGAGCGCCTTGACGGCGTCGGGAGCCGCGCCGCCGAACTGGCCGGAGTGCACGGCCGAGTGGAGGGTGGAGACCTTGACGTTGATCTGCGAGCCGCCGCGCAGGGAGGTCGTCAGCGTCGGGACACCTACCTTGGCGTTGCCGGCATCGGCGATGAGAATCGCGTCGGCCGCGAAGAGCTCAGGGCGCTCCTCGATGAGTGCGGACAGGCCCTCGCCGCCGCGTTCCTCGGAGCCCTCAATAAGCACGGTGAGGTTGAGGTCGGTTCCACCGTTGGCGTCGAGCGCGCGCAGGGCTGCCAGGTGCATGGCGACGTTGCCCTTGCAGTCAGCCGCACCGCGGCCGTACCAGCGGCCATCGCGCTCAGTCAGGGTGAAGGGATCCGACTCCCACGCGTCGGGGTTTCCGGCAGGAACCACGTCGTAGTGCGAGTACAGCAGCACCGTCTTCGCGTCCTCCTTGCCGGGGCGCTTGGCGACGATCGCCGTGGAACCGTCAGCGGTAGTGATGGCCTCGGGGGTGAAGTTGGCGTCGACAAGCGCGGCGTGGACCCACTCCGCCGCCTTCGCGGTCTGGTCCTCTAGACCCGGCTCGTTGTGGACGGAATTGAAGGAGACGAGCTCCTTGAGCTGGTTGAAAATAGTGTCGCGGTCATTGTTCACAAACTCAGAAATCTTGGTCATGCACTCCAACCTACTCGGATCCTCAACTCGGCCTACCGGCCGCTAGGTAGTAACATATGCACGGTTCTAGTCCATATTGTTTATAAGTTCTTTTTAGAAAGGACCTGACATGGCGTCTACCACCGCCGAAGGTTCCCAGTCCACGCTCCGCGAGCTCACGCTGCGCGGCATCATCATTGGTGGGCTCATCACTCTTATCTTTACCGCCGCCAACGTGTATCTGGGCCTCAAGGTGGGCCTGACGTTTGCCACGTCCATTCCTGCCGCCGTGATTTCCATGGCGGTGCTGCGCCGTTTTGCCGGGCACAACATCAAAGAAAACAACATCGTGCAGACCATCGCCTCTGCGGCCGGCACGTTGTCCGCGATCATCTTCGTGCTCCCGGGCTTGGTCATGGTGGGCTACTGGCAGGGCTTTTCCTTCATCGATACCGCCGCGGTGTGCGCCATCGGCGGTGTGCTCGGCGTGATGTACTCCATTCCGCTGCGCCGTGCGCTGGTGACGGGCTCGGACCTGCCCTATCCGGAAGGCGTGGCCGCGGCGGAGGTCCTCAAGGTGGGCGATAGCACCGGTGAGGAGGGCGAGGCCGCCCACGAAGAGAACACGAAGGGCCTGCACGTCATCCTCTTTGGCGGCATCCTTTCTGCCGTCATGGCACTGCTGGCGGCTATGAAGGCAGCCGCCTCCGAGGTGGCCACCTACTTCAAGCTGGGCCCTGGCGCGACGACGCTGGGTAGCTCCCTCTCGCTGGCGCTGGTCGGCGTGGGCCACCTCGTGGGCTTGGCCGTGGGTATTGCCATGCTCGTCGGCGTGGTCATCTCCTACCTCATCCTGCTGCCCATCCTCACCGGTGGTGAGGGGCTGGGTGATCCGGCCACGCTCATGGACACTGTTGATTCCGTCTTCTCCGGCCGGATTCGCTTCATCGGCGTGGGCACCATGGCTATCGCCGCGATCTGGACGCTGATCAAGATCACCGGCCCAATTGCCAAGGGCATGGCTGAGTCCTTCGCCTCCTCCCGTGACCGCAAGGGCGGCCAGCAGGTAGCGGTGGAGGAGCGCGATATTCCGGCGCCCTATGTCATTGGCACCATCCTGGTCCTGATGATTCCGATTGGTCTGCTGCTGTGGAACTTCGTGCGCGGCACCGATATTCACGACCACATGGCCGTCCTCATCACGGTCTCCGTACTCTTCACCTTGCTCGTGGGCCTGATCATCGCGTCGGTGTGTGGCTACATGGCTGGCCTCATCGGTGCCTCCAACTCGCCGATTTCCTCCATCGGCATCATCGCGGTCATCGCTGCCGCGCTGATCATTGCCGCCGTGACCCGCGGGACGGACGCGGAGCCGCTGTCGCTGGTGGCCTACACGCTGTTTACTGCGGCCATTGTTTTCGGTATCGCGACTATTTCCAATGACAACCTGCAGGACCTCAAGACCGGTCAGCTGGTCGGTGCGACGCCGTGGAAGCAGCAGGTAGCGCTCATTATCGGTGTCCTCTTCGGCTCCCTGGTGATTCCGCCGATTCTGCAGGTCATGCTCACCGGCTTCGGCTTCCAGGGCATGGAAGGCGCTGGTGAGGACGCACTGGCTGCACCGCAGGCCGCGCTGATGTCTTCGGTAGCCTCCGGTATTTTCGATAACTCCCTGCCGTGGGATCTCATCGGTCTGGGCGCGGCTATTGGTGCCGTCATCATCATCGTGGACGAGTGCCTGCGCCACTTCACCGACAAGTACTCCCTGTCCCCGCTGGCCGTGGGAATGGGCATGTACCTGCCGGCAGCCATCACCATTGTGGTGCCGATCGGCGCTTTCTTGGGCTACTTCTACAACCGGTGGGCGGCCCGCCAGTCCAAGCCGGACTTTGCTAAGCGCATGGGCACGCTGCTGGCCACCGGCCTCATCGTGGGTGAGTCGCTCTTCGGCGTGGTCAATGCGGGCATCATCGCGGCGTCGGGCGGCGATTCCCCGCTGGAGATCTTCGAGGGCGGCACGGCAGCCAAGTTCGTGGGCGTCATCCTCTTCGTTGCCGGCATTGCCGCGGCGTATAAGTGGACAGCGAAGAAGGCTGCGTCTTAAGCGCGACAGAGACTTCGTTGTGACGGGCGGTTCGGTTTAGCGGGCAGTTCGTTTTCGTGGGCGGTGCTTATGCACCGCCT
>NZ_KV796780.1:36034-71288 GCF_001809235.1 Corynebacterium sp. HMSC072A04
GTGGGCGGTGCTTATGCACCGCCCGTTCGCTTATAGCGTTCGTGTTGAATCTTGCAGTCGGTAGGTCTGAGTGCCAGAATGGTCGCTAGCACTTCCACATGGCAAGTGCCAGAAATGAATCAAAATCATCTATGTGGTTGGGGCTGGAGAACACTCGCCAGCCGTGCCGTCGCGGGCGTCCGTCATAGATCCAGACGTGAGTGTCGTCCTCAACAAAGCTTAAGGAGCACAAACACATGGCAAAGATCATTGCCTTCGATGAAAAGGCACGTCGCGGCCTCGAGCGTGGTCTCAACACGCTTGCCGACGCCGTCAAGGTCACCCTCGGCCCCAAGGGCCGCAACGTCGTCCTGGAGAAGTCCTGGGGCGCCCCGACCATTACCAACGACGGTGTCTCCATCGCGCGCGAGATCGAGCTCGAGGACCCGTACGAGAAGATCGGTGCAGAGCTGGTCAAGGAAGTAGCTAAGAAGACTGATGACGTTGCCGGTGACGGCACCACCACCGCTACCGTTCTGGCACAGGCTCTCGTGCGTGAGGGTCTGCGCAACGTAGCCGCTGGTTCTAACCCGATGGGCATTAAGCGCGGCATCGAGGCCGCTACCAAGAAGGTTGTTGACTCCCTGCTCTCCTCCGCGAAGGAAGTAGAGACCCAGGAAGAGATCGCCACCACCGCTGGTATCTCCGCTGCTGACCCGGCAATCGGCGAGAAGATCGCCGAGGCTATGTACACCGTGGGCAACGGCTCCGTAAACAAGGACTCCGTTATTACCGTTGAGGAGTCCAACACCTTCGGCGTTGACCTTGAGGTCACCGAAGGCATGCGCTTCGACAAGGGCTACATCTCTGGCTACTTCGCTACCGACATGGAGCGCCAGGAGGCTGTCCTCGAGGATCCGTACATCCTGCTGGTTTCCTCCAAGGTCTCCAACATCAAGGACCTCGTTCCGCTGCTGGAGAAGGTCATGCAGACCGGCAAGCCGCTGCTGATTATCGCTGAGGATGTTGAGGGCGAGGCTCTGTCCACCCTCGTGGTCAACAAGATCCGCGGCACCTTCAAGTCCGTTGCCGTGAAGGCTCCGGGCTTCGGCGACCGCCGCAAGGCCACCCTGCAGGACATGGCTATCCTCACCGGCGGCCAGGTCATCTCCGAGGAGGTCGGCCTGTCCCTGGAGACCGCTGAGATCGAGTACCTCGGCCAAGCACGCAAGGTTGTCGTGACCAAGGACGAGACCACCATCGTTCAGGGCGCTGGCTCCCAGGAGCAGATCGACGGCCGCATCAAGCAGATCCGCGCCGAGATCGAGAACTCCGATTCTGATTACGACCGCGAGAAGCTGCAGGAGCGCCTGGCCAAGCTGGCCGGCGGCGTGGCAGTCCTCAAGGTTGGTGCCGCTACCGAGGTTGAGCTCAAGGAGCGCAAGCACCGCATCGAGGATGCCGTGCGCAACGCTAAGGCAGCCGTCGAAGAGGGCATCGTCGCCGGCGGTGGCGTGGCCCTGCTGCAGGCAGCTGATGTCCTGGATTCCCTCTCTGACCTCACCGGTGACGAGGCAACCGGCGTCAAGATCGTCCGTGAGGCACTGTCTGCTCCGCTGAAGCAGATTGCTCAGAACGCTGGCCTGGAGCCGGGCGTTGTCGCCGACAAGGTGGCTTCCCTGCCGGCTGGCCAGGGCCTCAATGCGGCTACTGGCGAGTACGTGGACCTCATGGCCGCTGGCATCAATGACCCGGTCAAGGTCACCCGTTCCGCACTGCAGAACGCTGCGTCCATCGCGGCCCTGTTCCTGACCACCGAGGCAGTTGTGGCGGATAAGCCGGAGCCGGCCGGTGCAGGCGCTGGCATGCCGGATCCTGACGCAATGGGCGGCATGGGCTTCTAGTGCCTAGCTCCCCGGGCTGAGGCGTCTCGTCGCCGCAGCCCGTAGCAAAACGAACGCTCCCCACGGTCAACCGTGGGGAGCGTTCTCTGTTCTGAGACCTTTTTGTGCCCTTATGTCACCCCGGATGGGGGTAGCCGAGCATGTTCTTGCGGAAAATATCTCGCGCTTTTACTTTGTTTGTCAGGCCTATGAATCGCTGGTGAAGCGGCTAGCGTTACGTTCTGTAGAAAATTTCTTGGAGCCCCGCGCCTGATGCTGTTTATTTCCGCAGTTAGGGACGTTGTCGCTGGTTAGGTTAACGGCGAGTGAATGGATAACGCTCGTTGCATGCTTGATCCGCAATAATCTTCACCCGAAAAATTAACTAGCCTAAACGCTTGCAAAGTCGGGGAGGTGTGCCAAAATAGTTTCCTGTGACGCCCGTTGAGGGTGTCTGCAAAACCGCAAACCCCCTCCGGGCACTTCTGAGTCCGGACTTCACAAAAGGAGACCATAATGGATCTTTCTTTCGTTGCTGATCAGCTGGGCAACTTCGCTGACTTCGCTTCCGGCATCAAGAACCTCTTCAAGGGCTTCGCTGGCGCATTCGACGCTATCTCCGGTGCTGCTACCGCTGAGAGCTTCGACGTCAAGCCGAACACCGACGCTCTTGAGGCCCTGTCCTCCAAGAAGTAATCTTGTGCCCTTTCTAAGGGCGCACTGAACACACACTTTCAATCCCAAGGAGATAAAAATGGGTACTTTCTCTTCCACCGGCATCATCGGCCTGATCCTGGACGTCCTCTACAACCTGGGCGACATGGCTTCCGGCGCCAAGAAGCTGATCGGACTGCTCTAAGCAGCACGCTGTTCACGCAGAACTAAGCGTTTAACCCCGCTGTCCCATGATGGGCAGCGGGGTTTCTCATTTCCAGAACCCTTGGGCTAGCGCAGTGCCGCGGTACGTTTTCGCAAACATGCCCTTGGGATCATGCGCTTTCCGGACCTTGCATGCGAAAACGTACCATCGCGTAAGCGGGGCGGGTACGGATCGATCATTTAAGGCCCCCGATCTTCGAGTTTTGGGGGCACTATTTGTGAGAAACGTACATTCTGGGCTGCTGCTGACGCCCGTTTGCCACTACGGGGGTAAATTGGGCGGCGGCAACCAGTTTTATCGCGCCGGATGCCTGTTTCATAGATAGAATTATTGGCATGGCTGACATTAAAGACGACGAACTCCCCGAGATCGACCTTGCGCAGACCGACGGCTACGTCGTCGATGACTCCGATGAAGACGATCCCACGCTCATCATGCCGGATGGCTCGCCGGTTGAGACCTGGCGCGAGAACTACCCATACGAAGAGCGCATGACGCGCGATGAGTACGAGTCCATCAAGCGCTCCCTGCAGATCGAGCTGCTGAAGTGGCAGAACTGGACCAAGGAAACCGGCCAGCGCCACATCATCCTCTTTGAGGGCCGCGATGCCGCAGGCAAGGGCGGCACCATCAAGCGTTTCAACGAGCACCTCAACCCGCGTGGTGCCCGCACCGTAGCGCTGGAGAAGCCGTCCCCGCGCGAATCCACGTCGTGGTACTTCCAGCGCTATATTCAGCACTTCCCGTGCGGTGGTGAAATCGTCTTCTTTGACCGCTCCTGGTACAACCGCTCCGGCGTGGAGCGCGTCATGGGCTTCTGTACGGAATCCCAGCACGCAGAGTTCCTGCGCGAGGTTCCGATGCTGGAGAACATGATTCTCGGCTCCGGCATTTCGCTGACAAAGCTGTGGTTCTCCGTGACCCGCAAGGAGCAGCGCACCCGCTTCGCCATCCGCCAGATCGACCCGTCCGTCAGTGGAAGCTTTCGCCCATGGACTTGGCCTCTCTGGATAAGTGGGATGATTACACCCGCGCCAAGGAGGAGCAGTTCCGTTACACCGATACTGAAGAGTCTCCGTGGATCACCATCAAGTCCAACGACAAGAAGCGTGCCCGCATTAACGCGATGCGCTACGTGCTCTCCAAGTTTGAGTACACCAACAAGGACCACGAGCTCGTTGACCAGGTGGATGACAAGATCGTCAAGCGTGGTCGCGACCAGATCGGTGACTAGTCACGTCAATTGACCGCTCATTAGCGGCTCGCGAATTTGCTCCAGGCATAAAGAGAAGAGGCGGCAGGAAATCCTGCCGCCTCCTTTCTTTGCCTACCTAGTGTTTCCAGGGCTCAATCGGGTTGCCCTGCCACTCGGAGTTGCTCGGGACTTGGTCGCCGCGCATGACCAGCGAGCCGGGGCCGACGGTGGCCACGCTGCCGATGACTGAAGCAGGCAGCGCCACCGAATGCGAGCCCAGGGTGGCGCCGGCCTTGATGGTGACGGTATCCAGGCTCATCACACGGTCCTGGAACAGGTGCGTTTGCACCACGGTGCCGGGGCCAACGGACGCGCCTTCGCCCACGAAGCACAAGTCCGTCTCCGGGAACCAATAAGAATCAATCCACGCGCCGCGGCCAATCGTCACGCCCAGCGCGCGCAGGCCCTGGTTGATTTCACCCATGCCATAGGTGTGGGTGAAGAACCACGGGGCGGCAACCGCCTCCACGAAGGTGTCCTGCAGCTCGTTGAGCCACACGAAGGCGGACCACAGCGGGTGGTCGCCGGCGGTCTGCGTGCCCACGCAGATCCACTTGACCGCCACGGTGATCGCCATCGCGATGGCGCCCGCCACCATGAGGATGACACCGCCGAGGGCCCAGGCGGCGGCGATGCTGAGGGCGTCGGCAAGCGCGTAAAGCGTTGCCAACGTGCCCGCCAGCAGCATGGCCGAGGTCATCGGCGCCAGTAGGCGCATGGTCTCAATCGCACCACGCGCGGCCTTGACCCCAAAGCCCGGGTTGTAGGTGAGGGACTCGCCCTCCACACCGTCCACGTGGGCCTCCACGCGGCGCATGCGCTCCGGCGGGGAACCCCACCAGTTGGCACCGGACTTGGTCTTCTTCGGCGTCGAGGACAGCACCGCCACCAGCGAGTTCTTCGACAGCTTACGGCCCGGGCCAGTGATTCCGGAGTTGCCCACGAAGGAACGCTTGCCCACCTTGGTCTCACCCGTGAGCATCCAACCGCCGCCGAGCTCATAGCCGCCGATCATGGTGTCATCCGCCAAGAAGGCGCCGTCCTTGACCTCGGTGAGCTTGGGCACCATGACGGCCGTGGAAATCTCCACGTTCTTGCCAATTGTGGCACCCAGCGAACGCAGCCACGCCGGGGTGAGCTGCGAGGCGTAGATGGGGAAGAGCTGCGTGCGGGCCTCGTCCATAAGGCGCTCGATGGCCCACAGGCGCCAGCCCTTGGCGGAGCGCACCGGTGCCACACCGGGCTTGATACCCAGCGAGAGGATGCGCACGCCCAGCCAGGTTTGCAGCATGAAGGTGGCAAACGCCGCCAGGGCACCGAGCGGAGCGAAGAAGATAGAGCCGACGTAAGGGGAACCGTCGGTCACCGCGATGAGGGCAACGACCACGGCAGCGCCCACGGCCAGCGCCACGATGGGCTGGAAGGCCAGCAAGATAGAGGTAGCGCCGTAGATGGCTACCCACCACGGGCGGCGCTTCGGGGCATGCGACGGGAAGCGGTGCTTGGAGCGGCCCACCTTCTTGGCAGGAGAGCCGGACCAACGCTGGCCGTCCTTGATCTTCTTGCGCCCAGTGACGGTGGAGCCAGCCTCGACGTGGGCATCCTTGCCCACGACGGTGCCTGGGAGCAGCGTCGAGCGCGCGCCCACGCGAGCGCCTTCCTTGACCTCAATGGCGCCGACGTGCAGGATATCGCCGTCGAGCCAGTAGCCGGAGAGATCGACCTCGGGCTCAATCGCGGCGTGCTTGCCCAAGGTCAGCAGACCCGTCACAGGCGGCAGCGAGTGCAGGTCCACTCCGCGGCCCATCTTCACTCCCAGCGCGCGGGCATAGTTGTTGACCCACGTAGCGCCCGCGATCGAGCGCGAACCAGAAGCATCCGCCCAGCGCTCCGCTGCCCAAATACGCAGGTGCGTGGAGCCCCCGCGCGGGTACTCGCCGGGCTTAATACCGGTGGTGATCAGCCGCGCGCCGAAACCACCGATGGGGATGCGGCCGATGGGGGTGACAAAGATGACGAGGAGAAGGATGACCAGCCACCACGGGGTGGTCATGGCCCACTCCACACCCAGCAGGTTCGCCAGGTTTGAGCCCAGCAGCAGCCAGGCCAGCCACGTCGTGGCGGCCAGCGTCATGATGGGCAGCTGGATGAGTGTTTGCGCGATGCGCGTGCCAGCGCCGACGGGCTTGACCTCGCGGGCAGGCCCGGCGTCTTCGACGGACTCGGCACCAGCAAGCTGCTCCGCCAGGGATCCTAGGCGCGGGTGGTCGTACAGATCGCGCACGGCCACGGTGGGGAAGCGCTCGCGGATGCGGCCGACCAAGGTCGCCGCGGCCAGCGAGGTGCCGCCGAGGGAGAAGAAGTCTGCGTTGACGTCCTCGACGGACACCCCCAGGGTGTCCACCCACAGCTCCGCCAGCCACTGCTCGGTGGGGTTGAGGCCGTCTGCCTCCACGCCCACTCCCGGCAGCGGCCACGGCAGGGCCTTCTTATCCACCTTGCCGGAGGTGCGAATCGGCAGCTCATCCATGACGCAGATGCGCGGGACGAGCGCTGCCGGCATGGTCTCCGCTAGGCGGGCGTGTGCCGCTTCGTGGTCGAACCCGGCATCCGGGTCATCCAGGGAGACGTAGCCGACGAGCACGGACTCTCCGCCCGGCGTCTTCTGCACGGCCACGGCGGAGTTATACACGTTCGGCAAGGCGGCGACGTTGGCCTCCACCTCACCGAGCTCGATGCGGCGGCCACCAATCTTGACCTGGTCATCGACGCGGCCCACAAAATACAGGCCGTCCTCTTCCAGGCGCACGTGGTCGCCGGTGCGGTAGGCGCGCTCCCAACCCAGGGACTCCAGCGGCGCGTACTTCTCCGCATCCTTCACCGGGTCCAGGTAGGCGGCCAGGCCCACACCACCGATGACGAGCTCGCCCACCTCACCGATGTTCACGGGGACGCCGTGCTTGTCGACGACCACCAGATCCCAACCCTTCAGCGGCAACCCAATCGATACGGGCCTGCCTGGCAGCAGGCGCTGCGCGCAGGCCACGACGGTGGCCTCGGTGGGGCCGTAGGTATTCCACATCTCGCGGTCCTCGGTGGCCAGGCGGTCCGTGAGCTCCTGGGAGCAGGCTTCGCCGCCGACGATGAGGAGGCGGATGTTGTCCAGGGCCTCGGCGGGCCAGAGGCCGGCCAAGGTGGGCACGGTGGAGACCACCGTGATGTCGCGGCGGATGAGCCAGGGGCCTAAGTCCATGCCGGAGCGCACCAGGGAGCGCGGGGCCGGGACCAGGCAGGCGCCGTGGCCCCAGGCCAGCCACATTTCCTCGCAGGAGGCGTCGAAGGCCACGGACAGGCCGGCTAGGACGCGGTCGTCCGGGCCGAGGGGGCCGTGCGGGCTATCCGCCAAAAAGAGGGCAGCTTCGGCGTCCACGAAGGCGGCCGCGGAACGGTGGCTCACGGCCACGCCTTTGGGCTTGCCCGTCGATCCGGAGGTGAAGATGATCCACGCGGTGTCTTCGGGGCGTGGCTCGTCGAAAAGCGCGCCGTCTCCACCGCCCTTGTCATCGGACGTGCGCCGCGCCTCGCGCAGCATGCGGAAGCCCTCATCGGTGAAGACACCGTCGATGTCGGCTTCGCCGAAGACCATCTCGGCGCGCTCATCGGGGTCGTCGGCGTCGACCGGCACGTAGGCCGCGCCGGCGGCGAGCGTGGCCAGGATGGCCAGGTAGAGCTCGCGCTTGCCGGAGGTCATGCGGATGCCGATGCGGTCTCCGCGACGCACGCCGCTGGCGTGGAGCTCGGTGGCCCATGCGGAGACGTCGGCAAGCAGCTCGGCGTAGGTGAGGATTTCACCGTCGTCGAGGGCCGCGGCCTCGGGGTAGTGCTCAGCGGTGGTCTTAACGATGTCCCACAGGGTGCGCGCGGGAGCGGCCTCGTCGCCGAGGAGGTAGTGTTCAGGGACCTCGGGCATCGCTGGGGTCTCGGGCTCATCGGTGCGGAGGGCGTGGCGGCCCCCGGTACTAGGAAGGTTTTCGGGCTCTGTCATTTAAGCATCACCGCTTTCGGTATCAGCGGGTGCGTCCGCCGCGATGATGGCGGCGGCCAGCTTGCGCAGATGCTTGAGCTGCTTGTTGGTGGATTCGTCGAGGGCTTCGTCCTCGGCCTTCGACACCAGGACGGCAAGCTCCTTGTGGGCTTTCACGCCCTTCTTGGTGGAGGCAATGATTTGGCGGCGGCGATCTTTGGCATCGCGCTCGCGCTTGACCCAGCTGCGGGACTCCAGGGAATCGAGCAGGCGCACCATGTCGGAGGCGTCGATGGCCAAGGTCTCCGACAGTGCGGACTGGGAGGACGCGGTCTCCGCAACGAGGCAGGTGAGCACCCAGTACTCGCGCAGGGTGGTTTGCTGCGTTTGCAGCGCGGCCTCGACGCCTTCGCGGGTGCGGCGGCGGAGGCGCTCCAGCTGGAAGGAGGGGGACTCCAAGAGCGCGGTCGGAATGGATACAGAATTCAATGAAGGCATGCCGACGATACTACGCGCCTAAGGTGGCAAACTTAAATCATGGGTTGTGGCCCATTAGTTTCAGGCTGAGGCTAGCTTCTGCACGATGAGTGTGTTGAGAGAAACGCCTTCCCGTTCTGCTTCGATGGTTAGGTCTCGGTGAAGTGACTGAGGTATGCGGAGGTTGAACTTCCCCGAAAAGCTTCGCTGCCCGAATGGTTCCGGGATGCGTTCATTGTTGCGTTGCATATCTTCTAGAGTTTCTTCGACGACGCTGCGCAACTCGGCTTCTGCGGTGGCCGCGGTTGTGTCCAGCCATGACAGGGAAGGGAACTCTAGGACTGTGGCAACGAACTCGCCATCTTCTTCTGACCAAGCGGTTTGGTAGGTGTATTTGTCTGCGAGATTCATGATCTGCTCCTAGAAATGGAAGTCACACACAAGTTGCAGCTCTGAGAAGCGGACGTTTGTCCGTGAGGTCCGCATCTTGATGAGGATCTTTTCTATCTTTGAAACCACACCTGGATGGTACCGCAAATGGTACCACTAGTGGTTTGGGTAAACCATAGGGCAGCCTTGTGCTTTCCAACCATCCGTGCCGCCCTCGACGTTGATGACGTCCCAGCCCTTTGCCTGCTCGAGGTACTGGCAGACCTGCATGCTGCGCCCGCCTAGGTGGCAGATGACGTAGATATCGCGGTCCGGGTCAATCTCGTCGATGCGATCAACTAGTTCGCCCATCGGGATGTGCGTGGCGCCCTGGGCGTGTTCGGTGTTCCACTCGTGGTCCTCGCGGACGTCGATGAGCTGGGCGTTCTCGGGTACTTCGGTGGGTTGTACGTTCTGCATGCGCACCAGCTTACGCGGGCGCGGTTGTGAGGCTGGTGGGGCACCGTAGCGTGAGCAGCACTTTCGTCCCCGGCGCGCCCTTATGCCACACTTATTCAGGTGATGAACTCCAGCGCTGTCGCGCTTATCCCCGGAGACCCCACGGGTCGCTTCTTTGGTTCTCGAGTGCTCGTGGTGGATAATTTTGACTCCTTCACCTTCAACATCGTGGACTACCTGGTGCGATTAGGTGCTGAGGTGACGGTCACCCCTAACACCGAGCCCGTGCCGCTGACTGGCTACCACGCGGTGGTTCTCTCACCGGGGCCGGGAACCCCTGAGCGTGCAGCGGACATTGGCTTTTGTGCTGAGGTGTTGAAACGTGCTGCGGTGCCGGTGCTGGGGGTGTGTCTGGGCTTCCAGGCGATGGCCCAGCACCTCGGCGCACGGATCGCTCCGGCCCCAGAGCCTGTGCACGGGCGGGTGAGCACCATACATTGCTCCGAGGATCCGCTCTATGTCGGGATTCCCACCTGTCACGATGTGGTGCGCTATCACTCATTGGTGGTAGATAAGCTGCCTTCCGGTATGAAGGAACTCGCGCATACGACAGATGGCCTCATCATGGCTGGCCGCAGCGAAGAACGCCGCTGGTGGGGCGTGCAGTACCACCCGGAGTCGATTTGTAGCGAACACGGTCTCCGGCTCTTCGAGAACTTCCTGGCTATCGCTTGTCCCGAAGCAAACGAGGTGGCATCTCCTGACGTCAAAATCGACACCCCCTCAGTTGCGCCCCTGCCACCACTGCACGTGGAGGAGCGCCTACTCGCCATCGACCCCCTCGACGTCTTCGATGTCCTAGGCGGCAAAGGGGCGCTGCTAGAGTTCGAGGGCACTTCGATCATTGCACCGTTGGGAGAAATGGTGGGAATGGAAGCACTAGCGGAGCCCCCTCGCTTTTCCCGCCCCGCGGGGTGCCTCGGCGTTCCAGGTGTGTTCGGCTATCTGGGTTACGAGGCCCTCGGCGGCTTGTCCACACGCCACCCTCATGGTCTCTTCCGCGCGCCAGGCGTGGTGGCCATCCAAGGGCAACGAGTGCAACTGATTTGCGAGAAATCCTCGGCCTCCTGGCTGGCACAGACCTGGCGGCTCATTGAAGGACTCGCCGACAGACCTGTTCAACAACGGCGCCTCGATGCCAGCACGATTGGCCCGCTGAACTGTCGTGATACCGCCTCCAGTTATAAGGAAAAGATCCGCCGCGCTCAAGAGCTCATCAGTGCGGGTGAGACCTACGAAGTCTGCCTCACTACCAGCCTCGAGGCGGCAGCCGAACTCGATCCGCTGGCCCTCTACCAGCGCCTTCGGCAGCAGGTGCCCGCGCCGATGCGTTCGTTGTTGGTGCTCCCTGAGCTCGCAGTGGCTAGCGCCTCCCCGGAACGCTTCCTTAAAGTGTCTGGCGGCGTCGTCTGCTCGGAGCCGATCAAAGGCACCCGCCCACGTGGCCACAACCCCACCGCCGATGAACAGCTGCGGGCGGACCTGGCCAGTAACCCGAAGGATCACGCGGAAAACCTCATGATCGTTGACCTAGTGCGCAACGATCTCACCCGTGTGGGGATTCCAGGCACCGTGCATGCCGAAGAACTCTTCGCGGTTCGCAGCTTTGCCACCGTGCACCAGTTGGTCTCCACCGTTTCTGCTCGGTTGTGCCCGGATGCCTCGCTTATCGACGTCCTCCGCTCCACCTTTCCCGGTGGCTCTATGACCGGTGCGCCGAAAGTCCGCACCATGGAGATCATCCGTGAGCTCGAGGCCGCGCCGCGTGGGGTGTACTCCGGTGCGATCGGCTATCTCGGTTGCGATGGCAGCGCTGATTTCGCTATGACTATCCGCAGCATCGTCCTGCATTCCGGGAGACTGCATTATGGCGTTGGTGGAGCGGTGCTGGCTCTTTCGGACCCGGATGCCGAGTGGCAGGAGATCGTGGATAAGTCCGCCCCGCTCCTCAAACTTTGCGGGCAGGCCTTCCCCGGGGAGCACTGCTACCGCTTCGAAGCCGGTGGCCTTCTTCCCGTCCCATCGATTCCCGAGCCCTTGCTCATCGACTCCTTCCGCCTTGAAGAGGGCCAGGTGCGCGGCTTTGAGCTACACTGCGAGCGCTTTACCGCGGGTGCAGAGGCCTTGGGGATGGACTCCCCTCGATCCTTCCTCCACGCAGTCCAGGAACACCTGCCCAACCGAGGCCGGTGGTTCCCGCGCCTGGAGGCTGGCCCCAGCGGTTTCGCACTTCGGTTGCGCCCTCTTCCTACTCAGCGGAAAACCACCCGTTTGCACAGCGCTACGGCAACAGTGGAAAATCCGCATGTCAAGGGGCCGAATCTGGCGCTGTTCTCAGAGCTTCGTGAGCCGGACGATACCTTGCTCATCTCCGACGAGGGCGTCGTCTGCGAAACCACCACGGCCGCGCTCATCGCTTGGGATGGAGACACGATGCTCACGATGGACGCACCTCGGTTGCGGTCAGTCACTGAGTCTCTGCTGGTTGCCGCGGTGAGAAAGGAAGTGAGCGTCGAAAAGAGAACGCTCGGACTGTCCGATCTTGCGGGGCTGGAGTTGTGGACCCTCAACGCCTTGCACGGGATTACCCCGGTGGTGGAACTCGACGGAAAGCCACGGCCGGCACCCGAAGACTCACGCCTCGAGCACTGGCGAAGCGTGCTAGACGGCATGCGCGCTACGATTGCGCGCGTCAAATGAACAGCAGTCTGCTCTGTTTCGCTGCCTCACAACAGCATTTGATGCTTGCCTTGGGCTTTAGCGGTGCGCTGAGAGGTACTCCAGAATGGCTTTCACGCGGCGGTTGTCTTCGCTGGGGTCCAAGCGCAGCTTGGTGAAGATGTTGGAAACGTGCTTGGCCACCGCGGCGGAAGACAAAACGAGCTCGGCGGCGATGTCCTTGTTGGACTTTCCGCGGGACATCAACTCGAGGACCTCGCGCTCGCGCGGGGTGAGCTCGCCCAGGCCGCTGCGCCCAGAGCTCATGAGAGCCTGCGCCACGGTGGGGTCGATGACGGTGCCGCCCTGGGCCACCACGTCCAGGCTCGAGAGGAAGTCCCGTACCTCGGAGACGCGGTCCTTCAACAGGTAGCCGGTGCCGGCATCGGGGGAGTCGAAGAGTTCCACCGCATATGCGGGGGCCACATACTGGGAGAGCACCATGACGGGCAGACCCGGGTATGCATTTCTCAAGTTTACGGCGGCTTTCAAGCCGTCATCGCCCATACCTGGCGGCATGCGCACGTCCGTGATGACGATGTCCGGAAGCTCATCGCGCAGCTTATCCACCACGGCCTCCAAAGCTGGAGCAGAATCCGCCTGGCCCACAATTGAATGCCCGCGGCGCTCCAGAAGGCCGGCGAGGCCCTCGCGCAGAATGGCGGAGTCATCCGCCACCACGATTCTCAAACTCATTTCTTAAACTCCTGACTGTCCGCGATCGAGAAGAAGTGGAATCGAGCATGCCAGCCTCGTGGGCCCGCCCGGGGGAGAGCTCAGCGTCATCTCCCCGCCAAAGGCGGCGAGGCGCTCGGCCATCCCCGCCAAGCCGTGACCTTGTACAACCTGCGCGCCACCCGGGCCCTCATCCACCACGGTGATGCGCAGCGAATCATCCGCGATCACTAAAACAGACACCGGCGCGCCGGGCGCGTGCTTGGCCGCGTTGGTCAAAGCCTCCGTGCCGAAGAAGTAGCCGCAGGCCAGCACGGAGGCGGAAAGCTTGGGCAAAGGATGCGGGGCGAAGACGCTGACGTGGGGGCCGTGGGAGGAGGAGACGTCGGCAAGCGCGGCGACCAAACCGTGATCCTGCAGCACCTGTGGGTGGATGCCGTGCACCGTGGCGCGCAGGGAGTGCAGGCCGCGGTCCACGTCCTGCTTGGCAGCGGTGAGAAGCTCGGCAATTTCAGAGGGGGCGTCGAGAAGAGCCTCCCCCAACTTCATGCTCGCGGCCACGAGGTATTGCTGCGCGCCGTCGTGCAAGTCGCGCTCGATGCGGGCGCGCTCCACCTCATAGGCGTCCGCGATGGCGCGGCGCGAGGCCGTGAGCTGTGCAATCTTCTGCGCCTGCTGTTGCTCATGGTTGGTGGGCTGGGGTTTTCTTCGGAACACGGCTTTCAGCATAACGGGCGCTACCGACTACAGGGGTAGTGCTGGCACTACCTTAAAGAGCAACGCTAGGACTGTTCTTTATGAGGGCCCGAGACGGTGAAATGAGAGACATGGCACAGACACTTTCCCTGACAGACATCACCAAGGATTTCGGCGGCGGCCCGGTGCTCGCCGGAATCTCCCTCGACATTGAACCGGGCGAGCTCGTGGCGGTCATGGGGCCGTCTGGTTCCGGCAAGTCCACGCTGTTGCACTGCATGTCCGGCGTGCTGACCCCCACGCACGGCAGCGTGCGCTACGGGGATGACGAGCTCTCCGCGCTTGGCGACGGCCCCCGCTCCCGCCTCCGCCTGCGCAACTTCGGCTTCGTCTTCCAAGATGGCCAGTTGCTTCCGGAGCTGAGCAACGTGGACAACGTGGCGCTGCCCGCGATGCTCAACGGGGTCTCGCGCGGTGCTGCGCGCAAGCGCGCGATGCAGCTGCTGGACCAGCTGGGCTTGGGTGGTTTGGCGGAGCGCCGCCCGGCGCAGGTTTCTGGTGGTCAGGCGCAGCGCGTGACCATTGCGCGTGCGCTGGTGGCTTCCCCGGGCGTGGTCTTCGCCGATGAGCCGACCGGTGCGCTGGATCAGTCCACGGGCCACGAGGTCATGCAGATGCTGACCACCATCGTGCGACAGTCGGGCGCCAGCCTGGTCATGGTCACGCACGACCCGAAGGTGGCCGACTGGATGCAGCGCCGCGTGGAGATTCGCGATGGCATCATCCACGACGACCGCCGCCTCGAGGTGATCCGATGAACACCACGACTTTAGTCTTTGACCTGCAGCGCGAATCGATTCGCGCGCGCTCGGGCACGGGAATTGTTTCCTTGCTGGCTATTGTGAGCCTGACCATTGGTTCCGCCATCGCCTTCCTGGTTGCGGGCGGTACCTGGATGTTCTGGGAGCGTGCCCAGCACGTTGAGGAGGCTGCACCCGCTCTGCAGGAGGCTTTCGGCGACGAGATGGAGGCCTTCCTCTACCCGTGGTTTGCCCTGGCTCTGCTGGCCTGCGCCTTCATTCTTCCGGCGTTGTTTAACCTCACAGCCCAAGCCGCCGTCCTCGGTGCCTCCGGCCGGGAGCAGCGCCTGGCGACCCTGCGCCTTCTGGGATTGAGCTCCCGCCAGGTGGAGCGCATGGCCATCGTGGAGACCGGTCTGCAAGCCATCCTCGGCATCGTGCTCGGTGGGCTTATCAGCCTGCTCATCGCGCCGGTCTTTACGCAGGTGGATTTCCAGATGCGTTCTATTGCTGTATCCGAGATTCTCCTCCCGTGGTGGGGCTACCTCGCTGTGGCCGGCGTGCTCTTCCTGCTGGCCATCGGCGCCGCACTCGTCGGCATGCAGCGCGTGCGCGTGAGCCCGCTGGGCGTCGCCAAGCGCCAGATGCCCGCGGCCTACCGCTGGTGGCGCGTCATCGCCTTCCTCATCATCGCGGGTATCGGTGGTGTGCTGCTTTCCGGCAAGGCGGGCCCGCCGACCGCCATGGTCATCGTGGTCATGTTCGGCATGGTGATGAGCATCAACCTCATTTCTCCCTTCATCCTGCAGCTCGGCGCGTACATCATGTCCCTCTTCCCTGGAAACGCGCACTTCGTGGCCTGCCAGCGAGTAGCGGGCAATGCGCGCCCGGCATGGAAGCGGAGTGCTGCCATCGGCTTCTTCGGCTACCTAGCCGGATTCCTCGTTGCCGCGCCCCTAGGCTCTGATGCCTTGGCCATGGTTCTCAATGAGGACCCGGGGATGAACGTGGTGTTCAAGGACATCTCCACAGGCGTCTTATTAACCCTCATCTTCGGCTTCACGCTGACCACCATGTCCATCATCCTGGGGCAGGTCTCCGGCATCTTCGAAGACAAGGAACTCATCCGCTCTCTGGATCTCATGGGTGTGCCGCGCGGTTTCCAGTTCCGCTCCGGTGCCCTGACCATCATGGGGCCTGTGGTGGGATTGAGCTTCTTCGGCTTCCTTTTCGGCGGTGGGATCGCCTCACTGATGTTCTTCTCCAGTGTCGAGCAAAGCGATGTCGACGTTCTTGGCCGTCTGCTCATGGCCTTCGGTTTCTTGGCCATAGGCTGGCTGGTCACGCTGCTTGCCATTGTCCTTGTTGAACCCCTGCGCGGCTACGTGCTGCGGACTGGAGGTCGAAAAGAATGAAAACGGTACTGAAAATCTTCGGCGGACTCTTTCTCGTTGCTCTTGTTGCTGTGGCCGCGGCCGTGTATTTCTTCGGCCCCTCCTATGGCGGGGCGCTGCTGGGCAAGCCCTACTTCCTCTTCAATGCCAGCGAGAAGCGCATCAACACTGCGATGGTGGATACTGCCGCGATCTCCGGAATCTATGGCGAGAGCGAAGAATTCCAGCGCGCCCGCGAGGCCTTCAAAGCGGACCCCACGAACGCTGAGCTCCTCGATGCCGCCATCAACGCTGCCGGTGGCAAGCACTCCAAAGTCTTTAGCACCGAAAAGGAAAAGGCCGCCGAAAGCGCTGAGCCTTCGGTTGACTTCAACGATGGCGTCTTGCGCGCTACCGTGCCCTCCATCGGCCGCCACGATGACGGCCAAGCCTACGCCGACACTTTGGCCCACGGTCTGACCTCTCACCCGGAGGCCTGTGCTGCCGTGGTGGATCTGCGCGGCAATGACGGCGGGG
This sequence comes from Corynebacterium sp. HMSC072A04, assembly GCF_001809235.1. NCBI lineage: Bacteria > Bacillati > Actinomycetota > Actinomycetes > Mycobacteriales > Corynebacteriaceae > Corynebacterium > Corynebacterium sp. HMSC072A04. The sequence continues at coordinate 52,220 of NZ_KV796780.1, forward strand.
ACATGGGCCCGATGTACGCGGGCTTAAGCCCCCTTCTGCCGGATGGCACCGCCCTCTCCTTCGTCAGCCGAATGACTACTTCTGACGTGGTCATCGACGGTAATTCCGTTACCGGCGGTGGCACGCCCACCACCACGTCGGGCGGCAAGCTGAACATTCCCGTCGCCGTGCTCACCGACGACGAGACCGCCTCCTCCGCCGAAGCCACCCTCCTGGCCTTCCGCGGGCTGGACAACACACGGACCTTTGGCAAGCCGACCGCCGGCTACGCCTCCGCCAACGTGGTCCTGGACTATCCGGACGGCCGCTCGCTCATGCTCACCACGGCCAAGGACAAGGCGCGCACGGGCGAGGAGTTCGCCGAGGATCCCATCGCTCCCGATGCACCCGAATCCGAGCTCGACGGATGGCTTGCTTCCCGCTGCAGTTAGTTAGCTGCAGTGTTAGTAAGCCGCAGCGTTAGCCAGCCCGGTTCGTTGTCGGCACGTTGCTGCTGTTCAGCCGCAACGCTAGCCTGCCCAACGCTCGCGCTCCCACCGCCAGTAGTGGTGCCACTTCCAGGGCGGGGCGACGAACTCGCCCCGCCCTTTGATAACTGCGAGGACCTGGTGAACAGCGACGTCAAGGTGGTGCTCAATCGTGGCGGCGGTGAAGTGGAGGGGCCGATAGCCGCGCTGGACGGCGTCGTTCAGCTTTTGGCGGTCGATTTCGAAACGTTGTCGGTTCTCGCCTTTGTGATAGGCGTAGCCGTCCACCTCGATGGCCACCTTGTGCTCCTCGAGCACCAAGTCCCAGCGGTAGGGCCCAATCCGCACGTTGTTGCGGACTTTGGCGTGGGGCTCAAGGCCCCGGGTGAGGTCGCGCTCCGGCTTGCTATCCGCCCCGACGATGGCCTTTTCCAACACCTCACGCGTGTGCTTGGGCAGGCGGCGAAAGTCCAGCTGTTCGGTCTCGATGCGCGAGCGCCCGTGCGGCCCGGCGAAGAAGGCCTCGATGAAGGCCACGGCATCCTCCTGCGCCATCGCCTCAATACATTGCAGCGGGCTGCAGACGTTCACCCCGTTCATGCTGCCCAGCGCCTTAGGCCGTGCCCGCCGGCTGCGAAAATACGTGCTCGATGCCATCGTTCCTGCGCGCAGAAAATAAAGTGGGTAGGTCAGCTCTTGGCCAAGATATTGCTGAGCTGCGGAATAGCCGTCCAAGGCTGAGTCCGGCCAACGCCGTGAGACGACTTCAGCGAGCTCGCGCGGCGTTGGCACCGCAGATAAGTACAGACCGCGACAAATCTTGATTGCTCGGCCGTTAGCAGCGCGGCGAGTCCCCGCGCGTCCCTCGAAAATCTCCATGTGCCCCCGATGAGTACGGTTCTAACAATTAAGCCCCCAGAAACCGCTGTTTTCGGCCCCCTATTTGATCGAATCGTACGTCACGAATGAGGAGTTGTCGCGGTGACAAAGAAAAAGGACGTTTCGATCAACTAAGGCCTCTCAAACCCTTGGTTTTGGGCCCCTATTTGATCGAAACGTCCCTCAACGTGCGGACCGTGGCGGCTTACTTGAAGCGAGCCTTAGCCTCTTCGAGGATCTTCTCTGCCTCAGCCTTGTCGCCCCAGCCGGAGCCAGTAACTTCCTTGTTCGGCTCCAGGTCCTTGTAGCGGGTGAAGAAGTGCTCGATCTCATCCTTGATGTGCTGCTCCACATCGTCGATGTCCTGGTAGCGCTCCCAGCGTGGGTCATCGATGACGGCGAGCAGCTTGTCGTCGCCACCGGCCTCGTCGGTCATCTTGAACACGCCGAGGACACGAGCCTCCACGACAACGCCGGGGAAGACCGGCTCCGGGAGGATGACCAGTGCGTCCAGCGGGTCGCCGTCCTCACCCAGGGTGTGGTCGATGAAGCCGTAGTCAGCCGGGTAGGCCATCGGGGTGAACAGGTAGCGGTCGAGGTGGACCTTGCCGGTCTCGTGGTCGATCTCGTACTTGTTGCGGGAGCCCTTAGGGATCTCGATGGTTACTTCAACGCTCACGGCTGAATCCTCCATAACTAATAGGTTGGCATGTGCTCCGCTTAGTCTACCGCGCTAGTCTAAAGGGCGATGAAAGCGAAGCATGTCTGGTGGAGTACTGCGGCCCTCGTCACGGCGGGAGCCGTGGCGGCGACGGCCGCCTTGGGCGTAGAAATCCAGCGCACCTACGATCACCTGGACCACGGCCAGCCCTATAAACAGGAAGAACCCACAACACTGGTCCAGCCCGTCGAGCCCGGTGATATCGACGCCGCCGCGCTCAAAGCCAGGTTGGATGAGCTAGGCAAGGACAAGGCTCTAGCCACTTTCGGCGGGCAGATCATCGACACCACCACCCAGGACGTGCTGTGGGAGCGCGAGCCCGCAAAGCCGCTGACCCCGGCCTCCGCCACCAAGGTCCTCACCCTCGCCGCGGCTACGCTCAAGCTCGACGAAGAAGAGCGCCTGACCACCGAAGTGGTCGCAGGTGAGCACGAGGGCGAGATCGTTATCAAGGCCGCCGGCGATGTCTGGCTGACGGACGAGCGCCTCGATGAGCTGGCGGAACAGATTCAGCAGAAGATGGATACCGTCACGCGGGTCTCCATCGACACGTCCATCTGGGCCGGGCCCGACCAGGCACCGGGCTGGGATGATGACAATATTGACGGCGGTTTCGTCGCCCCCATCCAGCCGGCCATGCTCTACGGTGGGCGCATTGGGGAGAAGACCGGCGACGTTCCGCGCTCCCACGAGCCGGCCCTCGACGTCGCCCGCGCGTTGGCCTCCCGCCTGGGAACCGACAAGGCGGACACGAGCTCAGCGCCCGAGAACACCGAGGTCATCGCAGCTACAGAATCTGAGCCGTTGGCTTTGCGCGCCCAGGAAGCGGTGAAGGATTCCGATAACGTCATGGCGGAGGCCATCGCCCGCGAGCTGGCCGTCAGCCAGGGCGCGGAAGCAAGTTTCGAGGGCGCCACGAAAACCATGCTCGACGTGCTTAAAGGCCACGGCATCGACATCAGCGACATCACCCTCAAAGACGGTTCCGGCCTGTCCCGCGATAACCGCATCCCCGCCGACGTACTCGCCCACATCATGGACCAGGCCGTAGCCACCGAGGAGCTGCGCCCGCTGTTGGGCTACCTGCCCCTCGCCGGCGGTGAGGGCACGCTCTACCAGCGCTACCCCGATTCGCCGGCCCGCGGGTACGTTCGCGCCAAAACCGGCACCCTCACGGGAACCTCCGCGCTGACCGGCACCGCCCAGGGCCAGTCGGGTCGCGTGTACGCCTTCGCCTTCTTAGTCAACGACGGCGAAGTCACCTCCGCCCGCCAAGCCCAAGATGCTCTCGCCGCTGCCCTCCATGACTTCTAAGAAACCTTTTTGGCCGCGCAGAAGCCCCAACTTTTTGGCGTGCCGCGTCGCCGCCCGCGCCGTGGTCGGTGAGCAGCCACGCGCCATCGCCGTGGGCTTGTCCGGCGGGGCCGATTCCTTGGCGCTGACCGCCGCTCTCGTGGCCGAAGGACACGAGGTGACAGCGCTCTGCGTCGACCACGGCTTACAGGAAGGCTCGGCCGCGCAGGCGCGCCGGGCTGCCGAGCAGGCCCACGCCTTGGGAGCGGGGGCGGAGGTGTTGCGGGTGGACGTCGGCAAGCAAGGCTCCGTGGAGGCCGAAGCCCGCGCCGCCCGGTATCGTGCCTTCGCGCCCTGGGAAGAGGTGGCGGTGGCGCATACCGCCGATGACCAGGCCGAAACCCTGCTGCTAGGCGCTCTGCGGGGGAAGGTCGCGGGCATGCGCGAGCGTTCCGAGGTGGAGGGCGTGCGCGTTGTGCGCCCCCTGCTGAGCGTGCGCCGCGCCCAGACCGAGGCCGCCTGCGCGGAGCTGGGGCTGGAGGTCTGGCAGGACCCCCAGAACCAGGATGCGTCTTTCCGGCGCGTGGCGCTGCGCCGCGAGATTCTCCCGCGCCTGCAGGAGATCGTGGGCGGAGACCCAGTCCCGGCCCTAGCCCAGGCAGCCCACGACGCCGCGCTTGACGACGCCCTCCTGAGCCCACCCCCCACCTCCGACTGCGCCGAGCTGGCAGCCCTCCCGGAACCGAAGCGCCGCCGGGCGATCGCCGCGTGGCTGCGCGAAGAAGGGGTAGAGGTGACGCGCGAGGCGGTGCGCGGCATCGATGCCCTGTGCACACAGTGGCATGGCCAAGGCCCTGTCGCCGTCCGCAGCGAAAAGAAAGGTACAAGGTTGGAAGTCGCACGCGTTGGTGGCAAACTGTCACTATTGCCTCGGTCAGCAAAGGAGCGCTCACGTGCACGACACCTATGATTCAGCCGTCCCCGCCCATCCTTATGGAGAGGACATCAAAAACGTTCTCGTCGCCGAAGACGATCTTCAGGCGCGCATCCAAGAGATGGCGGATCGCGTGTCCGAGAAATACAGCAACACCGATGATGACCTCATCCTGGTCTGCGTGCTTAAGGGTGCGGTCTTCTTCCTAACGGACTTTGCCCGCAAACTCACCATTCCGTCCCAGCTGGAGTTCATGGCGGTCTCCTCCTACGGCAACTCAGCTTCCTCCTCGGGCGTGGTGCGGATTCTGAAGGACCTGGACCGCGATATTGAGGGCCGCGATGTGGTCATCGTGGAAGACATCATTGATTCCGGCCTGACCTTGTCCTGGCTCATCCGCAACCTGCAGGGCCGCCAGCCGCGTTCCCTGGAAGTGGTGACGCTGCTGCGCAAGCCTGAGGTGGTCAAGGCGGAGCTGGATCTCTTCGACGTCGGCTTTGATATCCCCAACGAGTTCGTCGTGGGCTATGGCCTGGATTTTGCGGAGCGCTACCGTGACCTGCCGTATGTGGGCACACTGGATCCTGCGGTATACAGCAACGACTAGTCTTTTCTTGCCCTCTTTTTGCATGAGGCCTCGAATTTGCAAGGTAATTAATGAAAAACAAGAACATCATTCGCTATGGCTCGATCGCGGGCCTGGTTCTCATTCTGCTGTACGCCTTTACGTTCTTTAGCAACGATGCCCGCAGCTTCAAGCAGGTTGACACCTCGGTGGCCATGCAGCAGCTGGCGGATCAGAACGTTGAGGAAGCGCAGATCGATGACCGCGAGCAGCAGCTGCGCCTCAAGCTCAAGGAACCAGTAACGGTCGAAGAGCAGGAGGGCATCGAGGAGGTCATTGCCAAGTACCCGGCACGCGCCTCCGAGCAGGTCTTCAACGCGGTGAAGGATTCTGGTGCGGATAAGTACCAGACCAAGGTCACACAGGATTCCTTCATTGGCTCCATGATCAGCTTCCTGCTGCCGATGCTGATTCTCTTCGCGCTGCTGTTCTGGATGATGACCCGCATGCAGCAGGGCGCGGGCGGCATGTTCGGCATTGGTGGTTCCAAGGCGAAGGAGCTGACCAAGGACATGCCTACCAACACCTTCGCGGATGTGGCCGGCGCGGATGAAGCTGTGGATGAGCTGCAGGAAATCAAGGACTTCCTGGATGATCCGGAGCGCTACCATGAGCTGGGCGCAAAGATCCCGCGCGGCGTGCTGCTTTATGGCCCTCCCGGCACGGGTAAGACCCTTCTGGCCCGCGCGGTCGCGGGCGAGGCTGGCGTGCCTTTCTATTCCATTTCCGGCTCCGACTTCGTGGAGATGTTCGTCGGCGTGGGTGCCTCCCGCGTGCGTGACCTGTTCAAGCAGGCCAAGCAGAACAGCCCGTGCATCATCTTCGTCGATGAGATTGACGCTGTGGGTCGCCAGCGTGGTTCCGGCACCGGCGGTGGCCATGATGAGCGCGAGCAGACGCTGAACCAGCTGCTCGTGGAGATGGATGGCTTCGGTGACCGCGAAGGCGTCATCCTCATCGCTGCCACCAACCGCCCCGACATTCTGGACCCTGCGCTTCTGCGCCCGGGACGCTTCGACCGCCAGATCCCGGTGACCAACCCGGACCTGGCCGGCCGCGAGCAAATCCTGCGCGTGCACGCCAAGGACAAGCCGCTGGCTAAGGAAGTGGATGTGGCGCAGCTGGCCAAGCGCACCGCCGGTATGTCCGGCGCGGACCTGGCCAACGTGCTCAACGAGGCTGCCCTGCTCACCGCCCGCATCGGCGGCAACGTCATTACCTATGACGCGCTGGAGGAGGCCACCGACCGCGTCGTCGGCGGCCCGCGCCGCCAGGGCAAGATCATCTCCGAACATGAGAAGAAGGTCACCGCCTACCACGAGGGCGGCCACACCCTGTCCGCGTGGGCGCTGAAGGATATCGAGCGCGTCTACAAGGTGACCATCTTGGCCCGCGGCCGCACCGGCGGCCATGCCATGACCGCGCAGGAAGACGATAAGGGCATGTACACCCGCGATGAGTTGTTCTCACGCCTCGTCTTCGCCATGGGCGGGCGCGCCGCGGAAGAACTCGTGTTCGGAGCACCCACCACCGGCGCTTCTTCGGATATTGAGCACGCCACCAAGATTGCGCGCTCCATGATCACAGAGTATGGCTTCAGCCCGGATTTGGGAACCGTCAAGTACGGCAAGGAGCAGGGCGATCCCTTCGCCTATGCCGCCGGCGGCGGTGGCTCCATCGACTATTCGGATGCCGTGGCCGCCAAGATTGATGAGCAGATGGCCTACCTGCTGGACCGCGCGCACCAGCAGGCCTATGACATCCTTTCCGAGCACCGCGACTACCTGGATAAGCTCGCCGAGATGCTCTTGGAGAAGGAAACCCTGCGCCGCCCGGACCTCGAGGGCATTTTCGAAGGCATTGAGCCGCGCGAGGCTTTCGACGTCTTCCCGAACGAGGACGCCCGCTTCCCGCGCCAGGCCGGCCGCGAGCCGGTAAAGACCCCGGTGGAGCTTGCCCAGGAGCGCGGTGAGGAGCTGCCGAAGCGCATGACGCTTCTCGACGCCTCCCGTGCCGCCCGCGCGCGCCGCCACGCGGAGCTCGAGCGCGCGAAGGAAAACGGCGGGGAGGCCGATGGCGCCGCCGCGACATCGGCGGCGCCGGTCGAGGAGATCGGCTTCAGCTTTGGCCAGCACGCAGGCGACTTTGTGGATCCGGAGAAGGGCAATACCTTCTTCGGCGAGTCCGATATCACCGAGCCCACCGGCCGCGAGCTCAGCGCAGACGAGGCCGCCAGCGATGGGGCGCAAGAGGAGACCGTGGCCCCAGAACAGGCCGGCCCTAACCACGAGGACACCCAAGAGATTCCGCGTGTGCCGAATGCCGCTGCACCGCAGCCGGAAGCCCAGCCGCAACCGCGCGAACCGGAACGCCGCGGCCGCCACGCCAAGCCGGAGGAGCACGCCTGGGGCGCTCCCGGCTGGGGAGAACATGAACACCGCAACAACCCGTACAAGGATGGCGACACCAATGAGCGATAACATCCCGGCGCAGCGCGACTTCGACCACGAGCGCGCCGAAGCAGCCATCCGCGAGCTGCTCATCGCAGTGGGCGAGGACCCCGACCGCGAGGGCCTGCGCGAGACCCCGGCCCGCGTGGCCCGCGCCTATGCCGAGGTCTTCGCAGGTCTCCACCAGGACCCGACTGAGGTCCTGCACAAGACCTTTGCCGAGGAGCACCAAGAGCTCGTCCTCGTGCGCGATATCCCCATCTATTCCACCTGCGAGCACCACCTCGTGCCCTTCTACGGCACGGCGCACATCGGCTATATCCCTGGCTCCGACGGCCACGTCACCGGCCTGTCCAAGCTGGCTCGCCTGGCGGACATGTACGCAAAGCGCCCGCAGGTCCAGGAGCGCCTCACCAGCCAGATCGCCGATGCGCTGGTGGAGGTCCTCCACGCGCAGTCCGTCATCGTCGTCATCGAGTGCGAGCACCTGTGCATGGCCATGCGCGGTATCCGCAAGCCGGGGGCGACCACGACGACATCCGCGGTGCGCGGCGGATTCAAGAAGAATGCGGCCTCCCGCGCGGAGGTCATGAGCCTGATTAGGAGCTAGCAGCAATGGCAGTCAGTGATCTCACCGTTCCCGGCCGCACGCTGGTCATGGGCATCGTCAATGTCACCGAGGACTCCTTCTCCGACGGCGGGCGCTGGATCAACATCGACGATGCACTTACCCACGCCCGCCACCTTGTCGCCTGCGGCGCGGACATGATCGATGTCGGCGGTGAGTCCACCCGCCCGGGTGCGGTGCGCGTGGCTGCCGAGGAGGAAGAACGCCGCGTCGTGCCCGTCATCAAGGCGCTGCGCGAGGAGGGGATTAAGACCTCGGTGGACACGATGCGGGCCTCGGTTGCTCAAGCCGCTGCGGAGGCCGGCGTGGACATGATCAATGACGTCTCCGGTGGTGCGGCCGACCCGGACATGTACCGCACCATGGCCGAAACCGGCCTGCCGGTCTGCCTCATGCACTGGCGCACCGTCCAGTTCGGCTCGGCCGCCGGTGTGGCCGACCATGGCGGGGATGTGGTGCGCGATGTCCACGAGTCCCTGGCGAAGCTCGCTGATAACGCCCTGCAGGCCGGTGTTAGCCACGACAATATCGTCGTGGATCCGGGCCTGGGTTTTGCCAAGTCCCCGCAGGATAACTGGGCTTTGCTCAAGGCTCTGCCGGAGTTCCTCCAGGGCGAGTTCCCGCTGTTGGTGGGCGCGTCCCGCAAGCGCTTCCTCGCCGCCATCCGGGAAGATCGCGGCGCCGAGTCCAGCCCGCTGCTCGCGGACCCGGCCACCGCGGCCGTCACCGCCATCTCTGCGCAGATGGGTGCGTGGGGCGTGCGCGTGCACGAGGTGGAAGTCTCGCGCGATGCCGTGGATGTCGCCGCGGCCTGGAACGCGGGCGCGGCCTACACCGGCGGCGCGCATGCCTCCGGCAGCTACGCCAACGGCGCGGACGGCGGAACAGTGGTGTCCACTTCTTTGGGAAAGGCATAAAACATGGCGGATCGCATTGAACTCACCGGCCTGGAGTGCTTTGGCTACCACGGCGTCTTCGAGGAAGAGAAGAAGACGGGGCAGCCCTTCATCGTGGATATCACCTGTTGGTTGGACACCGCGGGAATCGGGGATGACCTGTCCCGCACGGTGAATTACGCCGAGCTTGCCGACGTCGCCGCGGACATCGTCGAGGGCCCCTCCCGGGACCTTATCGAGACGGTGGCTGAGGAGGTCGCCGAGACCGCGATGCAGCGCTTCGGGATTCTCCATGCCATCGAGGTGACCATCCACAAGCCGAAGGCGCCCATCCCGCGCACCTTCGCGGACGTGGCAGTCGTGGCCCGCCGCTCCCGAAAGAGGATGGCAGGCTAATGCGCGCCGTGCTGTCTATCGGCTCCAACATGGAAGACCGCTGCGCGCTGCTGCAGACCGTCTTTGACGAGTTTGCTGAGGAGACCGTCGCTGCCTCTCCAGTCTTTGCCACCCCGCCGTGGGGCGTGACCGACCAAGATGAATTCCTCAACGCGGTGCTCATCGTGGACGTGGACTGCACCCCGCTGGAGCTGCTACGCCGTGGCCAGAAGCTGGAGGAGGCCGCTGAGCGTGTGCGGGTGCGGCACTGGGGTCCTCGCACCCTGGACGTGGACGTCGTGCAGATAGACGGCGTGACCTCCGAAGATCCGGAACTTATTCTGCCGCATCCTTATGCTCACGAGCGGGCCTTCGTGCTCGTGCCGTGGTTGGCCGCGGATGAGCACGCGGAGCTCAACGGCACCCCGGTGCGCGAGCTCATCGCCGACCTCGATGAGGACGAGGTCGCTGCGGTGAAGGAACTGGGGGAGTAATGACGAGGACGTCGATTGGCGCGCTTGTCGGCACCGCCCTCTTCGTGGCTGCGGCGGCTGCCACCCTCACCACCCGCTTTTATGGCTCCATGCTGGCCATTCCGGCAACCGTATCGATTTCTCTGTGGGCTATGGCGCTGGTGTGCGTGCTGTTGACGCTCAAGGTGCGCGGTGCCAAGGAGGACGAGCACGGTATCGGCCTGGATAACTCGCAGCTCAATCCCATGACCATCGCGCAATTCCTGCTTGTCGGCAAAGCCTCGGCGTGGACCGGGGCCATCGTGGGCGGGGCCTATGCTGGCATGGCGGTCTACGTGGTGCCGCGCGCCGGTGAGCTCGTCGCTGCGGCTGGTGACCTGGCCGGGGTGGTGTCTTCGGCGCTGGGCGGTGCCGCGATGTGTGTTGCCGGAGTGGTGTTGGAGCGACACTGCGAGGTGCCACCTCCAACTGATGGGGCACAAGCGGTAAGTTAGTGGGCATGACGAGCCCGCACCACGCCCCTGATCCCCAGTACGAGTCGGCCCCGGATGATCGCCCGACCACCCAGTTTTCTGCGCAGCCGGACTCTCAGCCACCGACAACGGCGGAGTCTTCCCAGGACGGTTCGAAGACGGATGCTGGTTCTATTGGGCTTATCATCCTCGTCATCCTCGCGGTCATCGCCAGCCTGGTCATGTTGATTTCGGGTTCGGCGAACGCACTGAAGATTGCCCTGCTGGCTGCCCTGTGGGCCGCGGTGTTGGGCTTCTTCTTGGTGGTGCGCTATCGCCGTCAGGCCCATGAGGCCAAGGAGCTTCTGGCGGTGGAGCGCGCCCATGCCGCATCCACCTTGACCGCTTCCGGTGCTTCGAGCGCGGATAACAGCAAGGTCCTGGCGGAGATCCGATCGGAGCTGGAAGCCATCCGCACCCAGATCGAGGAGATCTCCGGGCGCGAGTGGGTCTACGAGCCGGCCGCCCTGTATGCGGAGGCTCGCCGCATCCAGGAGCTGGAGCGCAAGGCTGGCGGCGCTGGCGTGGATGAGCGCGGCGATGCCCCCAACGTGAACTTCACCCAGAAGTCCGGCGGCGCGCCGTCTGCCGACGCCGTCGCAGGCCGCCTCGGCTCGCAGCCGACCCACCCGGTGAGCAACCCGCTGGACAATCTGCTGGCGGATAACGCCCGTGCCAACGCCCAGCAGCCGGCGGCGAAGCCAGCCGCGAAGCCTGCTCAGCAACCCACTCCGAAGCCAGCCGAGCAGTCTGCCGCGAAACCCGCGGAGCAGCCCGCGGATCAGCAGGGCACCCGCCCGGCACCATCCCCGTTCGGCGCACCGCAGCCGTCGCAGGGCCGTCCTCCGGCGTTTCGCCCTATGGGAGCACCGCAGCCTCAGCCTCAGCCAAAGGCCGACAAGCCCCAGCCCAAGGATGACAAGCCACAGGCAAAGGCAGAGAAGCCGCAGGCGCGCACCGAGCAGAAGCCGCAGCAGTCGAAGCCCCAGACTCGGTCGCAGCAGAAGGCGCCGGAGTTCAAGACCGATAGCTTCCAGGCCGTGCAGTGGAACCAGGGTGCTGCGGGTGCGCAGCACGTCAAGGAGGATGCTAGCCCCGCGCAGCAGCCGCACCACCGCCACCGCAAGCCGGAAGCAGATACCGCACAGCCCGACACCCGTGGCCGCCGTCGTAGCGATGAACACCGCGAGGGCGCGGTCTCCGTGGCTGAACTCATGGCGCGTAGCAAGCGCCGGAAAGAACAGCAGAACAAGGACGTGAAGAAGTAGATGTCTGCTCCGCGCATGCGAGTGGCGGTCTGGGGTAATTCCCGAGCCGGCATTAACTTCGCCCTCCGTCTGGAGATGGCTGGCCACACCATTGAGAAGCTTGAGGACCCCGCCCAGCTGGACCGCTTCGATGCGCTGATTCTCGCCGCGACGGCGAGGGAGCTGGAGGGGGCAGTGGGGGACGTCGAAAAGCACGTGCGCCCCAAGCAAATCGTCATCCACACCTCATTGCTGGCTGGGGTGGAAGCCCTTGATGAGCTGGAAACGCGCGGGTGCCTGACGATTGCCGCAGCTCCCCTGGGCGACTCCTACGCGGTGGGCACCCTCGATGAGGTGGCGGAGACCGTCATTGGGTTGCTGCTCTCGGAGATTCACCAAACTGCAGAAACGGTGCCGGCGGCACAACGTGCCGAGCGAGCCGCGCGGTTGTACTACGCGGAGATGCTCGGTGAACTCAGCGCGTGGGCGGCGCTTAAGGCGGGGATTATCGAAGATTTTATGGGCAGTTCCTTCGACCTTGACGCTGGCGACATCATCGATGCTTACCCCGCCGCCGTGGAGCTGGGCATGGCGCGCAACTACCGCGACGTCGCCCGCATGGTGGGTGAGAAGAAGAACATGGAAGAACTGGAACTGTGGGCAGTAAGAAAGGAAGCGCCGTGGCAGAGCAACTCCTAGTGGAGGACAACGAGCGCATCCGCATGGTCGGCAGCGCCTACCGCAAGACCGGCAAGCGCGTAGTGCTGGTGCCACTCGGCCGCGATATTCACGCCGGGCACCTGGCACTCGTGCAGGCAGCACAACGCGTGCGCGGTGGCATCGTGGTCGTGGCAGTGGACCCGGAGACGGACATCTCTTCCCTCGATGGGGTTGATGTGGTGTGGCGCTACGACCAGCAGAGTCAGCGCACGCGGGTCCTTGCACCCGACCACGGCATGGAGGACGTGAGCGCGGAGCTGACCCGCATTGTGGCGCTGACCTGCGCGCTGGGTCCCAGCGATGTGTTCATGGGGGAGAAGGACTACGAGCTGCTCGTGGCCACCCAGCAGGCCTTTACGGACCTCCACATTGCGGCGCGTGTGCAGGGCGTGCCCTCGGTGCGTATGCCCGATGGGGTGGTGATGAGCCTGCGCAATGCCGACGTCGCACCGGAGGCCCGTGAGCAAGCCAGCGCCTTGTCAGCGGCACTCACCGCCGGTGCGTACGCGGCGGAATCCGGAGCCGAGGAAGTTGTCCGTGTGGCACGTGAAGTGTTGGCCGCCGCGGGCGTCGAGCCGGAGTACGTGGAGCTGCGCGGACGCGACCTGGGTGAAGCCCCAGCAGAGGGCGATGCCCGCCTCTTTATCGCCGCCACCATTGGCGGCGTGCGGCTCATCGATAACGCGGGCGTGCCGTTGGGCATTGGCTTCCGTAACTTAGAACAGCGCGGATAAAAGTCTGTGGCGCAGGTCTCCACCAGCTAGGTTGGAGACATGAAGATTGGAATTCTGGGAGCCGGCGCCATCGGCGGATACTTTGGCGGAAAACTGAAAGCAGCGGGCCACGACGTCGCCTTCGTCGCTCGCGGTGAGACCTTGCGGGTGCTGGGGGAGACGGGCGTGACGCTGATCGACGCCCACGCGGAACCCACCACCACCGAGGTCATAAAGGTCCCGGCTGCCCACACCTTTGCTGAGGTCAAAGAACTCTTGGGCGGATTGGACGTGGCGATTATCGCGTCGAAGGCGCTGCCGGGCAACGAGACCTTTGGAAGCGCGGAGGACCGCGAGGCCCTGCAGGGAATCCCGGTGGTGACCACGCACAATTCAGTAGAGATTCCGTACCTGGCGGCCGAGGAATTCGGGGAGGAAAACATCCTCGCTGGTGTCGCTCGCGTTTACGCCACGCGTCTGGGGCCGGCGCAGATCAAGCGCAACCCGGGGCCCTTGGCTTTGGCCTTTGGTCCGCTGAGTGCTGATGCGCCGGAGTCACTGCGCCGCACGGGCGAGGAGCTGTCGGCAGCGCTGAAAGAGGCGGGGGCTTCCAGCAAGTTCCACGACGCCGCGCTTGTCGACGTCTGGTCGAAAGCCATGTTCGTCACCCCGACAGGCACTTTGGGCGCCTTGGTGGATAAACCTATCGGTTACCTCTGCCAGGAAATCCCCGGCCAGCTCGAGGCATTCATGCGGGAAGTCGAGGCCGTCGGGCGCGCACTCGGCGTGGAGCTGCCAGAGAACGTGGTGGAGCAGACCATGGAATTTGCCCGCCAGCAGCACCCGGACAGTACGTCTTCGATGCAGCGCGATATCAAGGAAGGACTGCCGAATGAATTGGACGCCCAGGTCGGAGCGATCCGACGCATGGGCGTCAAGGCTGGCGTTGCAACCCCGTTGTGGGACTTTGCACAGGAGGTGCTGGAGGCGCAGCTGCGCACCGCCTAAGAGTGCGCACTACGCAACGTCGGTGCCTTATTCGGTACCGATCTTGCCGCCCTTCTTCCACACCACAACCACGGCCGGGCGCGGGGTGGACTTACCGCCATCAGGCCAGTGGGAGGTGGCGTTGTCGAAGGTGGCGTCATCAGACTCGCCCGGGTGCTGAACGTTGACCATGACGCGGTCATCGTCGACGATCGGGCCACAGGTCTCCGCGCCCGCCGGGACGGTGAGGAAGCACTTGAGCTCGCCGCGGGTCTCGCCCTCGGTGGTCACGGCGTAGAGGCCGTCGTTAGAGTCCAGCGCGTTGCCGTCAGTGGAGATCCACAGGTTGCCGTGGTTGTCGAAGGCCAGGTTATCCGGGCAGGAAATCGGGGAGACCTTCTCCTTATCAAAGCCACCGAAGTAGGTGCTGGCCTCACGCGGGTCACCACAGACCAGGAAGAGGTTCCAGGTGAACTTCTCGCCGGCGTGGTCATCCTCGAGCTCCATGACCAGGCCGTTCTTGTTCTCCTTGACCGGAGCCCATTCCTTGGCGTCTTCCTTGTTCTTCTTGGCGTTCTCACCGGTGGCGCCGCGGTACTTGTTGTTGGTCAGTGCGATGTAGACCTTCTCGGTCTCCGGGTGAACCTCAACGTCCTCTGGGCGGTCCATCTTGGTGGCACCCACCTTATCGGCGGCCTCACGGGTAAAGACGGCGACTTCTTCGGCGGACATGCCGTCCACGTGGGACTCGAACTTGTTGTTCTCCGTATCGGAGGTCAGCAGCTTGACCCACTCACCGGTGCCGTCGAAAGCACCGTCCTCCGGCAGGACGCCGGAGCCGTCGATTTCCTTCTCCGGGGAGTTGCCCTCCATCTTGGCCACGTACAGGGTGCCGTGGTCCAGGATGGTCATGTTGTGCTTCAGGTCGCCCTCCTTGTACTTCTTGGAGGAGACGAACTTGTAGACGTACTCGAAGCGGGAGTCATCGCCGGAGTAGCAGACCACGGTGCCATCCTTGGTGATGTGGATGTTGCCGGCCTCGTGCTTGAAGCGGCCCACAGCGGTGTGCTTAATCGGGGTGGACTTCGGGTCCAGCGGGTTGATCTCCACGAGCCAGCCAAAGCGGTTCGGCTCGTTCGGCTCCTTGGTCACGTCGAAGCGGTCATCGTACTTTTCCCACTTACGCTCGGACGGGCCCTCCTCGATGCCGAAGCGCTTGAGGGATTCAGCGGCCTTCTCATCCTTGACATCGCCACCGGCGAAATACTGGTCGAAGTTCTCTTCGCCAGAGAGCATGGTGTTCCACGGGGTCACGCCACCGGAGCAGTTGTTGAGGGTGCCCAGGACCTTCTCACCCTTCGGGTCGGCGGAGGTCTTCACCAGGTCGGTGCCCTTAGCGGGGCCCACCAGGGTGAACGGGGTGGTAGCGGTAATGCGGCGGTTGAGCGGGCCGAACTCGCGCTTGAGTTCGCCGGAGCCCTTCACCTTGGAGACCTCGAGGATGGTGTGGCCGTGGCCAGCCCAACCGATCTTTACCTGCTCCTCGGTAGGGTTCTCCGGGTCGTAGTCCGGGAACATCATCGGCTCGGTGGTGTACTCGTGCGAGCACATGTAGATCATGCGGTTCTTGTCATCCGGGTGCTCGATGAGGCCGGCGAAGTCATTGTTGAAGCCGAACTGCTTCTCCGCATCCGCGGCAGTCTGGTTGTTGACGTCGAATTCCGGCGCGCCCTCGATGACCGGGTCACCCCAGGCAATCAGGACGGACTGCTCATAACCCTTGGGGATGACGACCTCATCCTTGGTGTTGGCCTCCACGGCTTCAAAGTGCATGCCCTCGGCGGAGGTGAGCTCGATGTCAGAGCCCTTGACCTCGCTGGTCTTGTTGGAGGAGCTGCCAGCCGCAGACCCGTTGTCATCCGGCGCGGCACACGCAGCCAGCGCAGAGGAGCCACCGACGGCGACGACGGCCAGACCACCGGCGCGCAGAGCAGTGCGGCGGGAGAACTGGTCACCAAAGTAAGGGTTATCGGAGGTGTTCTCGCACTCGCCGAAGCAGGCATTACCGCACTTGTAGGTGCAGGTAAGAGAAGAACGAGAAGAGGTAAACATGTTAGCCAAGAGATTGCGGCCGTTGAGTGTCATGAAAATATGCTCCAAAAATCGAACTCGTTGGTTGCGCGGGGATGTCGCAACGGACGCACTGAGTTAATACGGTTGAGATGGCCGCGCGGTTGATACTGTCTAACGGCTAGATGAACACTCTGTGAACCGGGATCGCGCCAGCGTATGGGGATCGACTACCCTAGACAACCGTGAGCGAGAAGAAGAATACTGAAGTTCCTGACGTCCCCGAGCAGCTGCGCATCCGCCGCGAGAAGCGCGCCCGACTGTTGGAGTCCGGCACCGAGCCTTATCCGGTGACCGTGGACCGCACGATCTCCCTGCGGGATCTCCGCCAGCAGTTCCAGGTCGTTGCAGAGGGCGAAGAGCCGGCCGCGGAAGAGGGCGTCACCTACCTCAGCGCGGGTGAGGAGACTGACGTCGAGGTAGCCATCGCCGGCCGCCTTATCTTCATGCGTAATACCGGCAAGCTCTGCTTTGCCACCTTGCAGGATGGTGATGGCACCCAGGTACAGGCCATGCTGTCGCTGGCGGAGGTAGGGGAGGAGCGCCTCGCCGCGTGGAAGTCTGACGTTGACCTGGGTGATTTCATTTCCGTACGCGGCCGCGTCATTGCTTCGCGCCGCGGCGAGCTCTCCGTCATGGCTTCCGAGTGGACCATGGCGGCGAAGTCCTTGCGCCCGCTTCCGGTTTCCTTCGCTGACATGAACGAGGAAACTCGCGTGCGCCAGCGCTACAACGATCTCATCGTGCGCGAGGAGGCCCGCAAGAATGCCATGACCCGCGTGAAGGTCATGCGTGCGTTGCGCAACTACCTGGAGGATCAGGGCTTCGTGGAGATCGAAACCCCGATGCTGCAGACCATCCACGGTGGTGCGGCGGCCCGCCCGTTCGTAACCCACTCCAATGCCCTGGACATCGACCTCTACCTGCGCATCGCTCCGGAGCTCTTCCTGAAGCGCGCTGTCGTCGGCGGCATTGACCGCGTCTTTGAAATCAACCGCAACTTCCGCAACGAGGGCGTTGACCGCTCCCACTCCCCGGAGTTCGCCATGCTGGAGACCTACGAGGCATGGGGCGACTACAGCGACTGTGCTCGCACCATTCGCGAGTCCATCCAGTCGGTGGCCCGCGCAGTCTTCGGTTCCACCACCGTGACCTTGGCGGATGGCACGGAGTACGACCTCGGCGGCGAAGAGTGGCCGGAGATTGAGATGTACCCCTCCCTCAACGAGGCTCTGCAGCGCAAGTTCCCGGGCCAGCCGGAGGTGACCATCGACTCCACCGTCGAGGAGCTCAAGGCGATTGCCGACGTCATCGGGCTCGACGTCCCGAAGAACGGCGGCTGGGGCCACGGCAAGCTGGTGGAAGAGATCTGGGAGGTGCTCTGCGAAGACCAGCTCGAGGGCCCGATCTTTGTGAAGAACTTCCCGGTTGAAACCCCCCCGCTGACCCGCCAGCACCGCTCCCAGCCGGGCGTGACGGAGAAGTGGGACCTGTACGTGCGCGGCTTCGAGCTGGCCACGGGCTATTCGGAGCTCATCGATCCCGTCATCCAGCGTGAGCGCTTTGAGGATCAGGCCCGCCTTGCCGCCGGCGGTGATGAGGAAGCCATGGTGCTGGATGAGGACTTCCTCGCCGCCATGGAGCAGGGCATGCCGCCGACAGCCGGTGCTGGCATGGGCATGGACCGCCTGCTCATGGCCCTGACCGGCCTGGGCATCCGCGAGACCGTGCTCTTCCCGATCGTGAAGCCGGAGCACTAGTTTCTCCTAGCCTCCACCTGCCCGCGCCCGCCACTCTGGTGGCTGCGCGGGTTTTCTGGTTTTCTCATTGCTGCGCCTCCAGCCCCCAATGAGGGAAAGTTGCTGCGGCTAGCCGCAGGATTGACCAATCCATGGGAAAATGCAGGTGTGACAAAGCTTCTGAATGCCCTGCCCCTCGCACTAATCGCCTGTACAGCGGCAGCGTGTTCTGCTGCCGAGGATTCCACCAGCGGTGAGCCGCAATTCCACAAGCCCTCCACCGCCGAGACTTCCGCCGATAACACTGAATCTACGGAAGCGAGCCCGGCTCCGACGTCCGCGAAGGACAAGGAAGGTGACTCGGGCCTTAAAGAATTAGATAAGGAAGACTTCATCGCCACCAACTTGGGGCACGCGACCTCCACGGTGTATGGAGTGAGCAGCCCGAACGATCGCGTGGCCTGCACAGTCACTGAAGATCAAGGTTTGATCGGGTGCAGCGTAATGTTCGCTGATCCGCCCCTGTACCCGGCGACCGGGCAGCCGTTCTGGCTTTCTAACTCCGTCAACTTCGATGCGAACGCGGGCTTTTATCCCAATGTGAAAATGGGCGGAGACGCCGCGGCACCCACCACGCTAGAAGCAGGGAACACCGTCACGATGAACGGTGTGACGTTTGAATCCGTGAATGAGGATGAGTTCACGGTCAAGATCGATGGCCACCACTTCACAGTGAAAGACGATGGTGAGTACTACTCCGATACCTTCCCACCGCAGCCAGATGGGGAAGGGAAAGCTATGACCGGAACCATCTGTGGGGACCTCGGCAATGGCGAGTATGTCTATGCCAAAGAAAACGGGACGGATTGCGCGCGGGCAATGGAAGTTCTTGACTATTACAAAAACTATGACTTCGCTCCGATGGAGGGAGGCAACCGCGGGTACCTCATGGAAGATGGCTTCAGCTGCTCCTATAACGCCGATCCCGGCTGGCCAGACGAGCCCGACTATCGGTGGCTTGGCTGCAGCATCGAAGACGGTGGCGCAGTCGTCGTCCTGGACCCGGCCGCGCGTGCACTCGTGTCAGAGAAAGGTGGGCAGCGCTAGATCAGTGCTGGCCGCGCGTCAGCGTGAGTTCGTAGGAACCGCTGGGCGTCGTGAAGCACAGCAGCGAGGTGCCCTTGGGGATGGCTGCGGTAGCCTGCGGCGGCAGCCTGATGGGGCCGTGCGTGCGGATGTGTGGGGAGGATAACTGGCTCTTCCGGTTTTGGAGTGCGTAG
>NZ_KV796781.1:0-2299 GCF_001809235.1 Corynebacterium sp. HMSC072A04
CGGCAGGTAGGTGATATCGCCTACATAGACCTGGTTCGGCTTATCAGCGGTGAATTTGCGGCCTATTAAATCTGGCATGACTCGGTGGCCAGGCTTGCGCCTGGTGGTGATGCACCGACGCCGTTTAGTAAAGCCTTTCAGGCCCATGGATTTCATGATGCGTGCGACCTTCTTGTGATTTATCGGAGGAAAGTCCTTATCGGCTTTAAGGCTTGCAGCGATGCGTTTAGCACCATAAAGCCCGTGCTCATCATCGAAGATGGTCTTGATTCGTGTCAATCCGACGGCAACATCACACTCACCACTTTTCTGTAGACATAAGACCTAGACCCCGCTAGACACGTGTAAAACAATGCTAGGAACGGCCCTATTTTACAGGAAACATTCTGCCGCATACCGGCGTAACAATAGGGTGTACCCCAGGTGCCCCTACCAGCGCCCGCAGTTGAAGGCTTCACCTACCAAATGGTAAAGTTAGCTATATGCGAACCAGTCAGCGCTCCGAGATCCTGGAAGCTGCCCTCCGCGTCATGAACGCAGCGGAGGGTGGCGACATTACCCTTGACGCAGTGGCCCACGAGGCCGGGCTCACCAAACCGGGATTGCTATATCACTTCCGCAACCGCGACGTACTGCTCGCCGCGATCGTCGACCACGCTGCGGCCAACGTCGAGAACGACATGACTGCCACCCTTGGCAAGCCCCTCGAGAACGCCAACGCCACCGAGCGGCTCCTGAGCTACGTTCACGTCGCCGCCCACGGGGCCGCCAAGCGCGCCGAGTTCATCATCTGGGGCCAAGCGACGTATCGGCCCGAACTCACCGAACCGTGGACTACGCGGATGGGCCGCTGGCTCGAACTCCCGGACGATCTCGACGCCGCCACCCGAGCCAGGCTGACCACCGCCCGACTCGCCGCCGACGGACTCTGGGGCGCCCAGGCCACAGGTGTGTCCACCCTCCACGGCGCGGATCTCGAAGCCGTCGTCTCCAGCATTCGCTCCCTGATCGAAGGAACAACCCCATGAAGCAGTGGTTCCTGCTCGCTGGCGCCATCACTACCGAAGTGGCGGCGACGCTGTCTCTCAAGGCGGCGCTCAATCACCCATCCTGGTACATCGTGGTTGCTGCCGGATACATCGGCACTTTCGTCTTCCTCACCTTCTGCCTGCGCGAAGGAATGCAGATCGGCGTCGCCTATGGCATCTGGGGAGCCAGCGGGGTCGTGCTCGCCGCCGTGCTATCCGCCGCGATTTTCGGTGAACCTCTGACCGCTGTGATGGGTCTTGGAATGGTTGCGATCATCAGCGGTGTCCTCACCGTCGAACTCGGCTCCCAGAAAGCTCAGCAAACCGCAGCCCAGGAAGCAGGAGTCAACTCATGAGATGGATCTTCCTCGCAGGCGCCATCTTGTCCGAAGTCGTCGCGACCATGTCGCTACGAGCCTCCGACGGTGGCCGGGTGAAGAAATGGTTCATCGGCGTCATCGCGGGGTATCTCGTGGCGTTCGTCGCCTTAAGTCTCGCCTTGGCCGACGGCATGGCCCTTGGCGTCGCCTACGGCATCTGGGCAGCATCCGGCGTAGCTCTCACCGCGATCCTCGCCCGGGTCATCTTCCACGAACCCCTCACCCGAACCATGGCCCTCGGCATCCTCCTCATCGCCGTCGGAGTTCTCACCGTTGAACTCGGCGCCAACTTGGCGAACTGACGCATTTCCGCAGGTAAACCAGGCAGATTGGTGTGCTGCACCACGAGGCGCACAGACAAAGGCTCCCCAATGAGCGCCTGTGGGCCTAGCGTTGTGGATGTGATCACCTGTGTCGTCCACTACACCATCGACCCCGACCAGATCGCAGCCTTTGAACAGTTCGCCCGCGCTTGGATGCGGCATGTCGACGAACACGGCGGCACCCACCACGGGTACTACCTACCCGCGGAAGGTGTGAGTGACCGTGCGGAATCCCTGTTCAGCTTCCCCAGCCTGGCTGCCTACGAGCAGTACCGCACCTTGTTCGGCACCCACTCGGACTTCATCGCCGCTGACCGGATTCGAAACGAGTCCGAGTGCGTCCTGCGGTACGAGCGCACCTTCATGCGGCCGCTCCTACCCCAGGGACACTGAAAGGGACTCCGGCAGCACGCTCGGCACAACCCACAACGCCGCAGGTCAGCGCGTACAGATGGGTGTACCCGATTGCGAAGTGGATCTAGCGGGCTCTAACCCGGAGGGGTAGGCGATTCCACATCCTTAAATATAGGGGTGCGGCACGGAGTGTCGTCGATAAATAACCATTTGA
>NZ_KV796782.1:0-11471 GCF_001809235.1 Corynebacterium sp. HMSC072A04
GCACTCTAAAACCGGAAGGGCCTATTTACCGTGGGCGTAGTAACCCAAGGCTTAAGCCTTAACCCGTCGACTCGTTCCAGAAGAAAAGGCTGGTCAGAGTTTTCTGACCAGCCTAAGTTTTGTCGGACTAACAGGATTTGAACCTGCGACCCCTACACCCCCAGTGTAGTGCGCTACCAAACTGCGCCATAGTCCGCCGCCGCACCATTAGGTGCAACTGCTACAGATTACACCAGCGGTATTCGCTTCGACAAATCCCAGTTCAACCTTTGTTTTAGCGGCAGCTAAAACTCTCCGGCGGAATAGACCCACTGCCCGCCTTGGCGGCGAAAAGAGGAGCGCTCACGTTGAGAGCCCTTGGCAGATCCCTTATAGAAAGCCTCGAATTCCACGATTCCGGTCTGGTCCAAGGGGCCACCCGCGACGGTGTCGATAATGTCGAGGCGGTAAAAGCGAATGCCGGTTTCGGCGAGGTCGAGGCGTTCCGGGCGAGTCTCGGGGTCCCAAGTGCGCAGCAAATAGTCCTCGTCGCCGGTGACGAAAGCGCTGAAACGCGAGCGCATTAGGGCCTCCGCTGAGGGGGCGGGTGTGCCGGCATGGTAGCGCGAGCAGCACTCGCCGAAGCTTAGGCCAGTACCGCAGGGGCAGTGGGCGCCAGGGTCAAGTGGGTTTAGAACAACCATGGGCGGCTTATTCTGCAGTGGTTGCCACGGTGGTGGCGATGTCCACAGCGAGGAGGGAATCGATGGTGGTGGAAGCGGCGGCGTCGGCAAGCGCGCGTTGTTGATCGGCGCTCAGAAAGCCAGGAAGCGTCACCGTACGTGTGAAACGAGATTCGGATTCTTGGTTAACCCTGACAGATACCGCTTCGAGCACCTTCGCGTCGATTTTCTGCGCCTTGCCTGCTTCTTTGATGGCCTGAGTGCTTGCCGTAGCTACGGCGGACATAAGAAGGCCTTCCGCGGTGAAACCTTGGCCTTTGCCGCCGTTCTTTTTCGTGCGGTCAGCGCTCACCGATCGGTCATTGTGGCGCACGACGACGCCCATCCTGGTTCCAACTGCCGGAGTTGCAAGCGCGGAGTCCTCAGCAACTGGGGTGGGAATGTTCTCCGGAACAATAAACTGCTCCGCCCAAGCCCCGATGAGGTCGGCGGCACGGGCTGCCGCGCCCTGCTTAGTCACCAGGTGATCGGCCTTATCCAAGGCGACGAGGGACTTGGGATAGCGCGTGGTCCGGAAAATATTTTGTGCGTTATCAATGCCCACCGTTTGATCAATGGGGGAATGCAGCACCATGAGGGGCTTGCGCAGGCGCGGAAGATAGTCCTCCGGGTTGGTCTCAGCAAGGTCTTCGAGGAAGAGGCGCGAAATGGTCAGCGCCCGGCCGCCAAGGGTGACCTCGACTTCACCGTTGGCGTCGACCTCGCCGATCTTGTCGGCGTAGTGCAGCACGGAGTGTGCAGGATCGAAGGGGGCGCCGATGGTGGCCACAGCCTTGAGGGAGCGAATGTTGTTGGCCGCGGCCAGAGCGGCAGCCCCGCCCAGTGAATGGCCCATGAGTAGCTGTGGTGCGGAAGAGTTGTGTGCTAGCCAGTCGGCAGCAGCCTGGATATCGGCAACATTCTGGCTAAAGCAGGTGTCCGCGAAACTTCCTTCGGATTGGCCTAGGCCAGGAAAATCAAAGCGTAGGGTAGCGATGCCAAAGTTAGTCAGTTGCTTGCTCACACGAGCGGCGCCGGGGGTATGGCGCGAACCGGCAAAGCAGTGCGCGAAGATGGCGAAGGCTTGCGGAGGGGAGTCAGGGAAGTCGATGGTTCCGGCCATCGCGGTACCGGTGCTGGAGGGGAGCGACACGTTCACGGATTGCATGTCCGTAAGGATATAAGGGCGAACGCACGCTTGCGAACCGGGGTTGACTAGAGTCGATAGAAGACCTGTATGACGCACAAGGATGGAGGAGTGCTCATGGGCGCATTCGATTGGTTCTGGAAGGCAATGGGCGCGCAGTCCGAACGCAACAACAAGAAGTCGAAAGCCGTTGTGACGGCCGCAGATTCCGCGGTGGAGGATATCGCGAACCTGTCGGATGCTGACGTTGCCGCCACTGCGCGCGCTTGCGTGAAAGACGGGGGAATTGCAGATAAGTCTCGTTTCCTCGCGGCATTGGCCGTGGCCAGTGAACGCAAGCTTGGCATGCGTCCCTTTACTGTCCAGTCCCAAGCTGTGCTGCGTCTTCTTGAAGGCGACGTTATCCAGATGGCCACTGGTGAGGGAAAGACGCTGGTGGGAGCCATGGCCGCGACGGGTTTTGCGCTGACCGGCAAGCGCGTGCACCTGGTGACAGTGAACAATTATCTAGCGGCGCGTGACGCCGAATGGATGCGCCCGCTCGTGGAGTTCTTTGGACTCACGGTGGCCCCGGTAACGGAGAAGCTCGGCCCGGAAGAACGCCGCGCGGCTTACTTATCCGACATCATCTATGCACCTGTCAATGAGCTCGGTTTCGATGTGCTACGGGATAACCAGATCACCTCCCGGGAGCAGACGGTGCAGGCGCGCGCGGACGTGGCGTTGGTGGATGAGGCGGACTCTGTGCTTGTCGACGAAGCCCTCGTCCCCCTCGTCCTCGCCGGAAATCGCCCCGGTGAGGAATCTACGGGCCACATCACCAACGTGGTCTCGCGCTTGCGCGAGGAGCAGGACTATGTCATCGCGGAGGACGGCCGCACGGTGGCGCTCACCGATGATGGTGCGGCGCGAGTCGAGCGGGAATTGGGTATTGACTCGCTGTATTCGGAAGAGAATATCGGCTCCGTACTGGTGAAGGTCAACCTGGCGCTACACGCGAAGGCGCTGCTCATCCGTGACATTCACTACATCATCACGGACGGAAAGCTGCAGCTTATCGACGCCTCCCGCGGCCGCGTGGCCGAGCTCCAACGCTGGCCGGATGGACTCCAGGCAGCGGTGGAGGCCAAAGAAGGCTTGGAGGTATCAGAAGGTGGGCGCATCCTCGACACCATTACGCTGCAGGAGCTCATGCGTCGCTACCCCTTGGTCTGTGGCATGACAGGCACCGCGGTGGAGGCCACCGACCAGTTGCGACAGTTTTATGACCTGCACGTCTCGGTCATCGACCGGAATAAAGAATTGCAGCGCTTCGATGAAGCAGACCGCATCTACGCGTCTGTGGATGAAAAATCCCGAGCTATTGTCAACGAGATCGTGGCTATTAAT
Source organism: Corynebacterium sp. HMSC072A04 (assembly GCF_001809235.1). Lineage (NCBI taxonomy): Bacteria > Bacillati > Actinomycetota > Actinomycetes > Mycobacteriales > Corynebacteriaceae > Corynebacterium > Corynebacterium sp. HMSC072A04. Next base: position 3,238 of record NZ_KV796782.1, read on the forward strand.
AGCACCGGCCAGCCGGTCCTCGTAGGCACTCACGATGTCGCGGAGTCCGAGGACCTTGCTGCAGCTTTGCGCGAACGTGGCATCACTGTCAACGTCCTCAACGCTAAAAACGATGAGGATGAGGCGCGCATCGTCGCGGAGGCAGGCGACGTGGGGCGCGTGACGGTGTCCACACAGATGGCGGGCCGCGGCACCGATATCAAGCTGGGCGGCGCGGACGAAGCTGACCGCGACGCGGTCGTCGAGAAGGGCGGCTTGGCAGTACTTGGCACCTCGCGGCACCGTTCCTCGCGATTGGATAACCAGTTGCGTGGCCGTGCTGGACGCCAGGGAGATCCGGGGATGTCGCTCTTCTTCGTGTCGTTGGAGGACGACGTAGTTCAGCAGGGTGGGGAAGACGAGTCCCTGTCGGCTCGGCCAAATGCCGATGGCCTCATTGAATCCAAGCGAGTCCGAGACTTCATCGCACACTGTCAGCGGGTGACGGAAGGCCAGTTACTGGAGATTCACGCGCAGACGTGGAAGTACAACCAGCTGCTGGCGGATCAGCGCATCATTATCGATGAGCGCCGCGCCAAGTTGCTCGATACAGACCAGGCCTGGCAGGAGCTCGCTGAGCGAGCACCCGATCGCGCCGCCGAGCTAAGCGACGTCCCCGTGGATGCCCGTGAGCGCGCCGCCCGCGAGATCATGCTCTACCACCTCGACTTGGCGTGGGCCGACCACTTGGAGCTGATGGATGACGTGCGTGAATCCATTCACTTGCGTGCCATTGCCCGTGAGACCCCCATCGATGAATACCATCGCATCGCGGTACGCGAATTCAAGGATTTGGCGCAGCGCGCGGTTGATGATGCCGTCGATACTTTTAAGACCGTGCTTGTTGATGCCGATGGTGCGCACCTAGAGGATCATGGACTGTCCCGCCCGAGTGCTACCTGGACTTATATGGTTTCCGATAATCCATTGTCTGGCGGGGGAAATTCCGTGCTCAAGGGGATAGGAAACATTTTCCGTTAATGTATTTGTGGAGAGGCGACTCGCGCGCGCAGCGGAGTCGCTAATATGGAATGAGTCAACATCGATCCGACCCTTCGGAGGTAAAAATGAGCGAGAATACCGGAACGCCGGAACCGCAGGCAGAGACTACTTCTGTCTTCCGCGCTGATCTTCTTAAGGAGATGGAAAACGGCACCGCGGCGGGTTCCGACGCCTCCGTTGCTGGTGCTGAGAACCTGGCTGAAGGCCAGGCCCTGCTCGTCGTGAAGCGAGGCCCGAATGCTGGCGCGCGCTTCTTGCTTGATCAGCCGACCACCACCGCCGGCCGCCACCCGGAAGCGGACATCTTCCTCGATGACGTCACCGTCTCCCGCCGCCACGCAGAATTCCGCGCCAAGGACGGCCAGTTCGAGGTCGTGGACGTCGGATCGCTCAATGGCACCTACGTCAATCGCGAGCCGCGCAATGCGCAGGTACTGGAAGTAGGCGACGAAATCCAGATTGGTAAGTTCCGCCTCGTCTTCATCGCCCCTAAATAGGGCAGTACCCGTCAGCAAGGACGAAGCGGGGGTACGAGGGGAGCAGCCGGTCTTGCTTCCTCACTGTGCCTGCCCTTTGTCAAAGTGAATCCGCGTAGAAAGCAGTAGTAGTCCCATCGTGAGCGCTCAGAAGTCCACCGCAGCTGCAGCAACAGCATCTTCGGCGGCCAAGAAGACCAAGCAAAAGCCCATGTCTATTGGCGTAACGCTGAAGCACGTGCAGAAGCAGTTCCCGGACGTGACGGTGTCGAAGATTCGCTTTTTGGAATCTGAGGGTCTGATTACTCCGGAACGCACCGCGAAGGGCTACCGCCGCTACTACCAGAAGGATCTTGACCGTCTGCGCTACATTCTGACCGCGCAGCGCGACCACTACACGCCGCTCAAGGTTATTCGTGAGCAGCTGGAGGCGATGGATTCGGGGCAAGTCACCGCCATTGTCTCCTCCCAGGCTGAGGCACTGATCAGTGCCGAGCAGCTGCGAGCACCAGTGGTGACCAGGCTTACCGACGCCGACGTGGCCGACCAAGCCGGGACCACGCAGGAAAACATTGCGGAGCTGGTCTCGGTGGGGCTCATTAAGCCGGATCCGGCGGGATTCTTTGACACGGATGACGTGTCTATCGTGTCGGCGGCTGTCGCCTTAGAGTCCTTCGGCTTTGAGGCACGGCAATTGAAGTCGCTGCGCAATGCCGCCCGCCGGCAGGCAGACATGATTTCGCAGGTGGCTTCACCGGTGGCGCATTCGAAATCTGATACGGCCCCGCAGCAGGCAGAAGAGCTCTCGCAGCAGATGGCGGCGCTTGTTCTGTCCCTTCATGGAACGCTGGTCAAGACTGAGCTGCGGGACGAGTTCCGCCCTTAGCGGATTAGAGGCTGCTCTGTTAATCGCCACGCGTGAGGAAAGTGTGGAAAAGTGGGTGCCATGACTGCAGAAGTATTGAAATTTTTAGGAATCCACCCCGTCGGCCCCGAGAACAACCTGTGCGCCCTCTTTTACTGGGAAGAAGCAGACCGGCACGTACCTGTGTGGGTCTCGCCCATTGATGGAGCCCGCGTTCTCCAGGTGCTGGAGCGCCATTACAACGCGCGGCCTAGTACCTATGAACTCCTGATTGCCTTCGCCGACCAGCTTGATGGGATCGAGCATATTTGTGTCTCCGAGTACCACAAGGGCGCTTTCATGGTCGACGTGGTCGACGGAACAGGTGAGGAGCACGACGCCCGCATCTGTGACGCCCTCGTCCTAGCAGATCACTACGGGGTGCCCATCCGGTTTGAGAAGGAGGTGCTCGAGGAAGTCGCTGTTTACATTAGCGATGAAGACCTTAAGGAGTACTACGGTCTCGAGCGCGAGGCTAAGTCCCCAGAGACCTTCCCGGAGAAGAGGTCGCGCGATTTTCAAGAGATGGCGGCCCGGCAGAAAGCCCAGGAAGACGATGACTTTGAGCAGCTGATGCGTGATTCCGGCATTTCCGAAGAAGATTTGCTTGGGGGCGACTCGCCGGAAGATGAAGACTAAGGCCCGCGCATCCAGCTGAGCTTCGTACGTAGAAGGGTAGCGGTCGGCTCGGCATACTTGCCAGCACAACAGACTAAACACAGCGGCACCGTTTCTGGGTGCCGCTTTTCTTGTCATCAGCGATTTTTTTAATGACACGCGTGTGACTAATGATGACAAAGTGACCAAAGAAGTCTAAAGTTCTACTAGAGGTTCACGAAGGGCGACCCTTGACGTGGTCGCTGACGTGGCCTTTAATAGAAAAATAGAACTCCCCTCAAACATCACTGGAGTAATTACGTGAGCAGTAAAAACAACCGCACCGAGTCCCGCGCCCTGCCGCTCGATGACGCCGCAACGAACGGCTACGTCCAGGAATCCCTCTTCGACGTCGGACCGGACGAGGAGTTGGGCTACCGCGTTCCCATCGCGTGTCAGGTAGCCGGCATTACCTACCGTCAGCTGGATTACTGGGCACGCACCGACCTGGTCAAGCCCTCTATCCGCACCGCGCGTGGTTCTGGCTCCCAGCGTCTGTACTCTTTTAAGGACGTATTGGTGCTCAAGATTGTCAAGCGCCTTCTGGACACCGGTATTTCTCTGCAGAACATCCGCCTCGCCGTGGAATCCCTGCGGGATCGCGGCGTTAATGACTTGGCGGAGCTCACGCTTGTCTCCGACGGCACCACGGTCTATGAGTGCCGGTCCAACGATGAAGTCATCGACCTCCTCGCCGGAGGCCAAGGCGTATTCGGTATCGCCGTACCTGGCATCCTTAAGGAGCTCTCCGGTACCATCACGTCCTTCCCGGCCGAGCGCGTCGTGGAGGAAGAAGAAACTGACGTCGTTATTGGCCTCGACGAGCTCGCTGCTCGCCGCAAGCGTAAGAGCTCTTAAACTCGAGCCACTCGCCGCCGCGTCTTTCCTGCACTGCTGCTCACGTCAGTGTCCTGGGGAAAGATGCGGCGGCTTTCTGCGCTCTGGGAGTGCACCCCGCGGACTCGCTTTGCACGAGAGCCCGCGTCTAGCGTGCGCCGACTGCGGCCGAGATGGCCGTTGCATTGTCTTGGGCATCGGATGGATCTGCGACCGTGCTGTAGGAATCAGCCAGCTTTTCGAGTTCAGCATCCTTCTCGCCGTTACCCACGTGCACCACGCTCAAGCTCACTCCTTCGCCGCGGGCATTCTTTACGGCCTCGGCGAAGGCAGCATCATCCATATCTTGCTGCGTGCCGGTGGTTACGAGCACAACGCGTGTGTCCTTGCCGCTTTCAGCCACCTGGTCGGTTGCGTTATCCAGTGCGGCTACCACAGCACTGCGGGTTTGCGGAACGCCACCCGTGCCAAACATACCTACGGCATAGGCAACGTTATCGGTATCCCCATACGACACGTTTTGGCGGTAACCCACGGTTGCCGAGGCGGAAAGAGGGGAGGAGTAGTTCCAGAGGCCCACCTGGCTTCCCTCCGCGCCGGCCGCCGACGCCGCCTCAGCCACACCCTGGCTTACCGCATCGAAATAGGGCGTGAGGTTCTCGGACGTATCGAGGAGGAACAACGTATTCGGCGCAACCTTTGCCTCTGCGGCCTTTTCCTCCGAGCTGGGGGCGGCCGACGTCGATTCGGTGTCCTTCGCCGTTTCCGACGACGCAGGCGCGGCCGACGTTGTCGCCTCTGCAGTAGAGGTCTCCTCCGTCTTAGCTGTAGTTGATTCTGCCGCCACCGTTTCACCGGAATCGGAATCGTTTCCGCGGAAGAGGAGGAACCCTCCGATAACCAGCGCCAGCACCGCTAAAACGGCCACGATGATGACCCACGGTGCAAATGCGTAGTTATTCTTTCCATCCGAGTGCCGGGCCATCTCTTTCCTTCCGCGCTGGTTTCGCGGGGCGGCACAGCGCGCCCCGTCGGGTCACATCAATGGTTCCTCATTGTAGCGGGCAGTGCGGCGCGAATTTGGGAGACAAGCCGCGCGCGCAGGGGCTCGGCGGCGTCGGCAAGCGCGCGTTGGCGACGCACGTACTCGGACTTTCCTTCCGCCGTTTCGATGGGAACGACCCCAAAGCCCCACTCGCGGCAATCGTAGGGTGACGCTTCCATATCAAGTGTGCGTGCTGCCACGGCTAGCCGGAAGGTGTCGAGGAACAACTCACCCGGTACCAATGGCCCCAATTTCCACGCCCATTTATACAAATCCATAGTCGCATGGACGCAGCCAGCCTGGTCGTTCTCCGGTTGCCCCTCGCGAGTCAGCACCGTGAGGTTGAGCGGGCGCGCGGGCTCAGTGAAGAAGCGGAAGGCATCGTAATGCGTGCACTTGATGCGGTGCCTATCGACGACCTCATTCGTCCCCTCCGCCCCTAACCGCAGCGGCAAGTCATGGCGAGGAGAATCGGTGTGGTAGACCATGGCCCATTCGTGCAGGCCAAAGCAATCGAATTGGGTGGGGTTATGCGTGGTCTTTTCTAGCAGATTCAGGATGTAGCGAACGGTGTTACCGCGGCGTGCGAGGAAGGCCTCAGTGTCCACCGTGACGCCCTCATCAGTGCGGTGGTAGTAGTTCCACTGAGCATGTGGGACCTCGCCGGCCAGAGTCACACCGACGCCTGGGTGCCAACGCCGCAGGTGTGACGGGCGGACGGGGTAGTACTCGAAAAGGAAGTCGTAGACAGGGTGATACGAGCCCGGGTGGCGGTAGCGGGTGAGATACTCGTTGGCCGCCTCCTCGTGCATGGTCATCCGGGTTTGCCAGGTTTTAGGCTGGAGAATCATCGCTGACCTGCGTTGGCCCGTCGGCGGCGCTGGTTACGGCTACCCGATCGTCGACGCGCAGACTGTCTTTCGGACTGACTCTGTGGCTTCTTCTTTGATGGTTGCTGGTGTGGTGGGCCGAGCGGTTCGCCGTTGGGCTTGCGAGCTCCCGTCATCTGGGCGAGCTCGGGGCTGCTGGCTGGGTTGGCGCGGTCACTGATGTCGAGGTCGGTGTGTGCAACGCCCGCCTTCGCGATGAGCTTTGCCACCTCATCGCGTTGCTCGTCGGTGACGAGTGTGACTACGGTGCCGGAGTCGCCTCCGCGTGCAGTACGGCCGGAGCGGTGCAGATAGGCCTTGTGCTCAGCTGGCGGATCGACGTGGACGACAAGGGAGACGTCGGCGATGTCGATACCGCGGGCAGCGATATCGGTGGCGACGAGTACCGGAACGCTGCCGTCTGCGAAGCCCTCGATGGCCTTGGTACGTGAGCCCTGGCCCTTATCGCCGTGCAAGGGCAGCGCGTTGATTCCGACGCGGCGCAGCTTTTTGGCCTGCCTGTCGACGCCATGCTTGGTTCGCATAAACATGATGGTCTTGCCCTTGCGTGCGCCGAGGCGAAGAACGACGTCATTGCGGGCCTCGCGGGTGCCGATGAAAATAAGGTGGTGTTCCATCGTATCGACGGCTGCCTCGACGGGGGCGGTGGAGTGGGTGACGGGATCGTGCATGAACTGGTTGACCAGCTTGTTGACTTCGCCGTCGAGGGTGGCGGAGAAGAGCAAACGTTGACCATCGACCGGCGTGAGCTTGAGCAGCTTGCGTACCTGGGGGAGGAAACCCATGTCCGCCATCTGGTCCGCCTCGTCGAGGGCGGTGATAGTGACGTGGTCGAAGAAGAGCTTGCCCTGGTCGATGAGGTCCTGGGCGCGTCCCGGTGTGGCAACGAGCAGGTCAACCGGGCGGGCAAGCGAGCGAATGTGGTTGTTGATGTTGACACCCCCGACGACCGCCAATACCCGCAGTCCCAATGCCGCCGCGGGTTCGTCTAAGCGCTGCTGGATCTGGGTTGCCAGCTCACGCGTCGGTGCTAGGACCAGCCCGCGCGGGTGGGCCGGGCGCGACACCCCGGACTCCGCCAATCGGGCCAGCATAGGGAGACCAAACGTAAACGTTTTTCCCGAGCCTGTGGGGCCACGGCCGAGGACGTCCTTGCCAGCGAGGGCGTCGGGAATAGCGGCTTCCTGGATAGGGAAGGGGGTCGTGATGCCCTGTTTGTCTAGGATACGAACAACATCGCGGGGGAGGCCGAGTTCGGCGAAAGTAGTCATCGGGTGAAAAGTCTAGTGCTCCGGCCTGCCAGACCGAAAAGCATCACAGTTACCGGTGGGAATTAGGCCTCGCATCCTGCATTTTTAGGGTTTGTGTGACGTGGTTCTCTGTTAAATTGAGCGACATGACGAATCCATTCGACAACTCTCAATCTCAGTCTCCTCCCCGCGGGTTTGGCCAGAACCCGCACCACGTCCAACCTGGGCACAACCAAGCGCCTCACGGTTTTAATGGGCAAGGCCAAGGGATGCCGCAACCGCCACAGAAGAAGCCCGGTTCGAAGAAAGTGTTGTGGATTGTTCTAGCAATAATCCTCGGTCTAATTCTGGTTACAGGGCTCGCTCTTGTGGCGGCGTTTTCTGCTTTTAAGGACTTTGCCGCTGGATTGGATGATGGGCCAGGAGAGGTCGCTGCCTCTGATGCCGGCTATTGGGAGCGCGCGATTGACATCGATGATGTTGACGCTATCCGAGAGTCCGAGGTGCCAGCGTCTGTTCCTACACCTCTGGCTGAGCTGACGTCCGAGTGTTACGAAGACACGTCCTATTTCGGTGAGTCAGCAGATCAGGGCTACGACGCGCAGTGGGTCCCGACGATTTCCTGCCTCTATGGGGCCGACGGTGAGTTTGTCGCTCAGTACACCGAGAATCAGGAAGCCATTCAGGACGCGGAGCGCGTGGGGCTGCAGGAATCCGTTGTGGATTACACATCCGCTCGCGGTTCCCAGATCGCAATTTTCGGACAGGATGAGGAATTCGTTATGGTGGAAGTGCTCGAGGGTCGTAACGCGGTCATTGAGTACGTGATGGGTGGTTACGACTCGGACGAGGTGGTGACCAACTACGGCGACCTTGCCAGCTATCTGGTAAACGCGGGGATCCTCGACGAGACTCCGGGGCCACCGCCGGTCGACGCCTAGTTATACGCCTATGCTTGACGACGTCCCCGTCCCACGCTCACCCAGAATCGCCGTTGTGCCCAATGGGGGCAGCGCGGCGTCGTTTGGATTCGCGCTCATAACTGAAGCCGTTAAGAATCGCTAGAGCGTAGGATGACGCGCAATGGGCGGCCGTCGTTGTGCGGGATCGCCGATATGCCCGCGTGCCTTGATG